>JAIFNC010000165.1 GCA_020047935.1 Bacteroidota bacterium | reverse complement strand
TATTTATTGGGAATAGGTTTCGATTCAGAAAATAAAAATATTGGCAGTTATAAACTTGAACAATTTTCTACCTAACTTCTAAATTTGCAAATAAGTTTTTAACTTGCTAACCTGAATAATTCATGAAATTACTTAAATACATAATAAACAAAACTTTATAAAATTTTTATTTCGAATAAGAATGTAGTTTTATTACTGTTTATTATGTTAAATATTTTTGAATTAAACTTTTTTATGAATAGCCGTAGCCTTTAGGCTACGGTATAAATGAATAGTATATAAGGCTTTAAAATGATTTTTAAATTTTGGCTAAAGCCAAGTAATAGATTCTTTACACAACGGCATATAGTTCGACAAGCTCACTAACCCTGACGTTGTTAGTTAAAAAACATATGAATTAAACAGGTTAAATATAAAATACGTTAAGTTTAATTTGAAAAACTATTTTATGCTATAATTTAAAGCCACGCCAAAATTGTTTGTATCGGCATAAGGCAACACTTTAAACACTTTTTGTGCATAGTTTGGTTTGCCTTTGCTTAGCATACCATCAACCACATTGTAAATGTACAAACCGGCGGCACCTACAATAAAACCGTTGCGAACATTATACATTAAGTCGCGGTTATATTTATAAGTATCTGCATTCTTGGTATCGCCTTTTGTACTTGCGCTTACGTAGTTGCTATGAAAATCGGAATACACCACATGCGAAACTACAATGCCTGCAACCAAGGCAACTTCGCCCGAAAGAAATAAAATACCTTTGCCTTTTTCTTGTTTGGCAAACTGCGCTGCACCGGGAATAAATGCCAAAGCTTTTGTATTTTCTTTGTACATAAGCAACGGCAATTCTAAATTCTTTTTCGCTTCGGTTATTCGGTACAAACCATAATATTCGCTGCCTTTGCGGTAAAATTCAACTTCTTGTATGTGTTTGCTTATTTCTTTTCCTTTGGAAGTTACGGTACCCGAAAACACAAATTTGGTTTCGGTATTTAAATTACCGTTTGTTTCGGTGTTTTTCATTTCGGTGTTCGAAGTGCTTTGTACGGTATAGGTTTCGCCCTCGGCAGCCGATAGTTTTTCGATAAGGTTGGTAAATGCCTTTTTTTGTGCCGAAGTTAAATCGGCATCGGTACCAAAACCAATTTCGTAAGTAAACTTGCCGCTTTCACTTTGCGGCTTTTTGCCCGAAACCCATGCAGGTTCTTGAGCATATAAAGGCAAAATAACTGTACTAATCAAAAAAAACATAAATATGTATTTCATAACTAAGTCTTTACAATTTTTCTAAATAATTTTTAATACCTTTTATAATAAATTCTGCATATTCTTGTTTTGAAAGTAGTTATCTATATAATTGAAAACTATTTCCAAATCATCAAAAACAATTCCTTTTAGTTCCGATTCTGTTATTGTATTTTCAATTGTATGAAAATGATGAGGAAAACTTACAATACTCGGGTGATGCGGCGCATTATCCCAACGCATTAAAGCAGTATCGGAATATAGCTGATAAGCGTAATTAAGTTCATCGAACACAATCAACCATTTAATCTGTAGGTTCATGTTTTCATGCGTAAGCCTGCACGAAATTTTATACAACGCACGCTCGTTATTTATATCAATGAATTTATCTGAAATTGCGGCTACCGATTTTTGGTCGGCAATATAAACTAAAAGTTTTTCAATGTCTATTTTCATCACCAAGCAGCTTTAATGATGCTGTCCACGATTTGCTCATTTCAATTGCAGCTTTCCATTCAAACCAATCATCGTCGGACTCCATGGTAGAGTTATTTGTAAGTTGGCTCGAAAAAGTTTCAAAACTTAGTTTATATTTAGTTTCAAAAGCATCGGACTGCTTTTTATAAAATGCTATTTTTTGATTAATGAAATCGTAAACAACACTTTGCAATGCATCTGCTTCCGATTTGTATATACCGCTAAGCACCAAAGGGCGCATAAGTGCATGGATGGTTTGGGTATTTATTAAATTGGTTCTCATAAAATTTATTTATAACAAAAAAGTCGATTAACACTTTAATACAAAGTTACAATTTTTTTCGAAACACCTTAATACAATTTTTACCACAAAGGCATATAGAACACATAGTTTTTCATTATTGACACTAAAATATATAAAGGGCGAATTTTTCAATGAAAACTCACCCTTTAAAACTTTCAACAATGGAAATTTTTTATTTCAATTTTTTTAGTTTTTCAATTTCTTCGTTTAACAATTTATCATTACCTTTAATTGTTTCTCTTAAATAATTGATTATTTCATTGCGAGCTGCTGCATTAATATCATAGAAAACCATCGCACTTACTTCAATTGCACCGTTGCCGGTTTCGCGATACATGCTTAATGCGGTAATGGTGTTTTCTAACGTTCCTGCTGCCATACTCATAAATTTGGCTGCCATAGTATTTTCTCCTTTTGCTGCAGTTTGAGATAATTGCGCATTTGTCATTGTGGTAGTGATTGTACCTGCAATTTTACCTTGTATGGCAATAACAATTTCTTCTTTTGCTGTGGTAATAGCTTGACGTTGTGCTACAGCAAGTTGATTTGCAACTGCATTACCTACTCCATACACATAACGTTCATACGGCGTGCCACCCGGAACCATTTCGTTTCTAAGCAAATATTCTTTCTTTAGCATTTCAAACATCGACGGTCCGGGTTGGGTTTTCCAACCTTCTTTTTCGCGCTTTTTCTCTTCTTTTTTCGCGTATTTTTCTGCTGCCTTAATTTGGTCATCGGTTTGGGCAAAGATGCCGGTTACGAATAGCGATACGAAAAATACAATCAATACTTTTTTCATATAAATTGGTTTTTAATAGTGAATAATTCGAACTAATTTTAAGGTTTTGTTTGTTTTTGTGGCGTAATATTTAAGCGTATATTAAAACCTACAGCATTTGCCGATACTTGCGGCGATAGCATAAGTTGGTTGTTGAATGCATAAATTTTATTGCCTCGGGTTACAAAAGCATCTATTAGGTTAAAGGCATAAATACCGCCAAAACCTACAATGCTGATGTTGCGAATAAGCTCCCAACTGTCGCGATTGTATTTGTATATTTCGGCATCTTTCAAATCGCCTTTTTTGATGCTTTGCGAATAGTTGGTATGGTTTACCGAATACAACGATTGCCCTGCTACAATGCCGGCTACCGCAGCACCGCCGGCTATTAAAAACATGGCACCCTTTTTACGCTTGTTTACATGCATTTGCCCCCAACCGGGGAAAACTACCGAACGCCATTTGTGACTGTTGTCGAAAGTATAAAGCGGTTTTTCGATGTTTTGGTTGCCTTTGGGTTTGCGCAATAAAATGCTGTAGCGGTACACTTCTTTGCCGCCCGAAACTACTTTTTCGTAGTAGTATTCAACTCGTTTTAAACCAACCAATGTAACTGCTTTGCTCGATTCGGTAAGCGTACTTTTGTATTCAAAATCGACTTCGGTATTAATGCCTTCGTTACTTAAATTATTAATCATTTTTTGCTGCGATTCGCCCGACGATTCAATTTTTAAGTTGTTTTTTTGGGCTATTTGAGTAAGCGCATCAATAACTGCTTGTTTTTGTGCAGTTTCAAGTATTGCACTCTCGCCGTTTCCCAAGTAATATTCGAATAAATCCGATTGCGGAATATTATTTAACCATTCGGGTTTGGCTTGCCCAAACATGCTTACGGCAAAAAAACTGCCGATAAAAAATATAAAAACTGTTAATTTATTCATTTCTATAGTTTGAAAATTAAGATGTACGTTTTTGTTACGTTTTGTTGTTAGCGCCGTCAGGTGCGTACTATTAATAGAAAAACAATTCCCTTGTAGTTAAGTTCCGTAGGAACGACCTATTTATAAGGAATTTTTAATAGGTCGCACCTGACGGCGCTCTTTTGTTTTGGTAGAATTGCATTGCTATTAATAGGTCAGCCCTACGGGCTTCGAAAAGACAGTATCATTACGAATTTTGCCATTCAGTTTCCTTACCCAATTTTATTCGTTATACAATTGTTGTATTTCGGTTTCGGTTAAGGCGCGGTTGTATAACCTAATATCATCTAACATTCCCTTAAAATAAAAGTTCAAACCGGAATCTTTTGAAAAGCCAAAGGTCAAATTCCAAGTTGAATTTATTGTTGTTGACGTAACTTCACCTGTCGCCAAAAGACTACCATTATGATATATTTTTGCAGAACTTAAACCTGTTAAACCATCCCACACAAAAATAAAATTATGAAATAAATTATCATTAATATTAACGGCTTTTGATGGGCCTGTGCTCGTTCCATTTGGAAATTTATTGAAATATATATTTTCATTTTTGTTTGACAACCATGCATTAAAACCATTTCCATAGCCATGTAAAATTCCATTGGAAAAAATTGCACCCCATACGCCTGGTTGTAAATCAGTAATTTTAACCCAAATTGATAATGAAAAAACACCAGTAAGAAAAGGTTGATTTAATACAATACTATTACTACCATCAAAACTATATGCTTTATTCACATTACCCTTTCTATCCGCTGTCATCGTTGCCCCATTCACCGTTCCGTTATTTCCATTTCCGCTTTCATCGTTTGCATTGCCGTTAAATGGGTAGTACGCTACTAAACCATTTGTAGGTAAAGTACTGCCTGCCAATGTGGTAAAACTTACCATGTTGCCATAACTTGTGCCGTTTGCATTGGTGGCATAAGCGCGCACATAATACGTTGCATTTGCAGTTAAGCTACTTAGGTTGCTTGTAAAAGTTCCGGTTCCGCTACCATCGGTGGTTTTGCTGTCGGCAACGGTTGGTGTTTGGTTTGTGGTTGAATAGCAAACCCCGCGAGCTGTTACTGCTGAACCGCCATCGGCAGTTACGTTTCCGCCGGTGGTGGCGGTGGTTTGGGCTATGCTGCTTACTGCTGTGGTGCTTACGCTTGGCGTACTTGTGTTTGCTGCGGTGGTAAATTGTACTTCGGTGCCGTAAGCGGTTCCCACGCTGTTGGTTGCATAAGCTCGTACATAGTAGGTAGTATTTGCAGTTAAGCTACTTAGGCTGCTTGTAAACGTTCCGGTTTCGCTGCCATCGGTGGTTTTATTGTTGCTTGTTGTTGGGTTTTGGGTTGTACTCCAACAAATACCTCGGGCAGTAACGGCTGCACCGCCATCGGCAGTTACGTTTCCGCCGGCGGTGGCAGAGGTTTGAGCTATGCTGCTTACTGCTGTGGTTGTTACGGTTGGCAACGTAATTTGCGGTACGTTTATGGTAAAATTATCGCTCTCGTCAAAAACTGCGGCATTGCTTAAGCTCGTAATTTTCACTTTATAATCGCTTGCTGTGCTTAAATCGGTGGGTAAAGTCCAAACATAACTGCCGTCGTTTTCCGTTGAAC
>JAIFNC010000245.1 GCA_020047935.1 Bacteroidota bacterium | reverse complement strand
TTGTTTTTTGTTTCTTGCGTAAGAATTCCAAAATCTTCGGCTGTTTCAAATTTCAAATCGCTCATATAATTTGCTGTAGCGTAATAATCTGATGCTGTTAGCAGCGAGTAGTTAAGTTTTAACAAAGTAAAAAGAGAGAAGAAATCAAAATTTGTTTTAAGTTCGCTTATTTGAGAATACGTATTTTCCATGTCAATTATCAAATCATGAAAAACATTAATATCATTATCAGTTACGTCGAAAGAAAATTCGGATAAGAAATCTTTCAAATATTCGATACTATTACTTGAATAAGCATTGGGGGTTTCAATTTTCGATAGATACGAACTATGATGTTTATAAATCGGGAATGAGAAACATGTTATAAGAAAATCTATTATAGTTTGATTTTCATCATTTAATTTTAATTTGGCTGATTTTTGAAAATGATGAACCATATACAAATAAGCACCAATAGATGAATGATTTGAGTTTTCTTTATGTTCTCGAATCTTTATTTTGACATTGAAGTTGTTAATTCCATCTTTTTGTTGAAACAAGTGATTTATTTTGCCAAAATCATGATAAACTATTGCATTATAAAATAAAATTTTCACATATGAGTTCAATTTGGTTTCCGCTTTTAACCCAAGTAAAAGATTTTCAATTAAACCATCAATAATTATTTCTAATCCATTTATTTCAATTAGTTTTAAAAAATATTTTTCAACTAATTTAATATGCTCTTCTAAGGTTTCATCCTTTTTATTCGATACTATAGATGAATGAGCAACATACTTTTCCTTCTCAAAGAGTAAATCCAAATTGGAAATGTGTGTTTGATAAATCTCTTGGAATTTCATTTTAAAATAGTTGAATTAAACTTTCGTTATCTACTACATGAAGATTATCTATTTGTAAATTGGAATTAAAACGTGCATTTGTATATACAAAATCTGAATAGTTATACTGATAATGTTTCGGTGCCAATTCAATATAGTTAATCGGTAATCTTTCGAAATAAACGAAACGGTTTTTGAGTTCAGCCCGCATTGCTCTTCCTAATGCTTTAGCTATATGGCTACTTACAGCCTCGTTTTTGTGTATAATTTTCCCACCAAACCGAAAATTCATTTTTGCCCAAATACGGCAAATATTCAGCGTAGTATTTCGATAAATAATGGTCGGCTTTAGCATGAATTTCGTTCGACATATCGAAATAAAAATAACAACGATATGCAGGTGCAATTAAAGTTTGTTCTGTAACCATAAGGTTGCCGCCGGTTTCTTGCGAAGCCATGCCGGTAGTATTGTTATAAGTAATAACTGTTTTTTGGAAATTGCCGTTTTCATGTTTCAAAGGATGTATGCCAACTTTTAAATCATGCAATTTTAACAAATAATCGGGCAATTTACCTTTTTCTTTAAAACCACTTTCGCCAATTACTGCACCCAAAATTCCGAGCAATGCAGGTTTGTGCAACATGTTAAAAGTAAGGTAAACAGGCTCGTTGGTATCGGGCTTTTTTAGCATACCAAAATCGGCAAATAAATCGATAGATATGAGTTTTTGCATAGGTTTTACAGACTAAATAAGTTATTAAAAAATAGTTTTAATTCCGAAATTACAGTATCGTAATCGGGTAGTTTGTTTATAGGAAACTGAATAGCTAACTGTGTTTGCCAATGTTGTTTTAAAATTCGTTCCTTTTTCGAATTTATCAATTGGTCAACACCTTCGAATTCAATGTTTTTTATTGCTATTTTTCTGAAAAATGCAATTTTAATTTCATCCCAATTCAAATCTTCAATGGTGTTTTTGATATACCAAATATCATAACAGTCGCGCGGACTTGTATATTTTCGTTGAATTAGCGAACGAATTTTCTCCGCCAGCATTTCCGGAATACTGTAACAATTCAATACAGATTCTTTAAATTTTTCTTTATCCGAAAAATTGTGCAATAACTGCTTTTTAGCAATTGGAAATATGATTTCCTCAGTATGATTTATGTCTAATTTTATGGTATGATGCCACGAATTAGCCTTATCTGCCGGCATATCATTCTTTCTGTGGTCGGCACCCCAATAGTAAATATATACCTTATAACCTTGGTCTTCATCTTTCGATTGGGTTGGTTCTATTTCTTTTAGTTTGAATAAAATTCCGCGATTAAACAATTCATCGAAAGAAAGTTCGGTTGCTTTTGCAAGAATTCGCTCAAGGTATGCTTTATCGAAAACGAAACTGCTGTCCAAAATGGTAAAATCCAAATCTTCCGAGAATCGGTAATCGGGGAAATAGCATTTTTTTAAACAAGTACCGCCCTTAAACACCAAAATATCTTTTAGTTCCGGCATCGAAGTAATTGCCAAAAGCAAATAACTTAACACCCAATCTTTATCAATCTGACTTTTCTGAATCTTATAAATATTCGAAAAATCTTGAATTTCTTGCTGCCTTATCATTAGTATATACTGTTAGCAATTTCAATTAAATCGTTTTCCTCAATATTAAGCCTTAAATTCCACACCGAATTATATTTTCCTTCGTTATCTCCATAAATATCGAACAAATCGTAATTTTTACTTTTCTGTTTTTTGGCAATTTTAATAAACGAACTAAGTTCTTTTTTACCAAAAAGTTCAGCCAAATACGCAATACGTTTAGTAGCCGCCTTGTTTCCAATAGCTGCTGCATATACAGTCATCTTTTTTGTATCTAATTTAGTACGTTTCAAAGCCCTTATTAATTCCATAAAACCGCCTGAATAATTAACTAAATCAAAGCAATCAAAAATTGTTTTTTCAATATCGGTAATTCTGAACTTGTTTGTTCCGGTACCAACAGTTACTACTCCGGTCATTTTTTTTGGCGCAACTTTTATAAATTGGTAATCCGTTCCAAAAACTTCTTTATTGGCTTTATTTTTTGTTGTTTGAACAAATACTTTATTCGGAAATTGTTCGGTTAAACCATGAATATTAAGTGCCGACCAATAGGCGATTACAGCATCTTCGGTTAAAAAATTACCTATAACGTATTCATTTTTAAAGATACTTCTGCAATACTTTCCCTTTTCAATTTTTGTGTATTCCAAATCAGTAACTTCCTGAATTACCTTTTCCAAAAGTCTTTTGTCTACACTTGGAAAACGTTTGAAAATTTCACTTGTTTGAAAAATATCAATTTCATTTTCATCCAGAAACCTTTTTAATTCTAAAGCCAATCGTATTCGGAGCATATTGAATTTACAATTATGATTCGTGTAAAGATACCGTAAGCAAAGTTATGTATTTATTTACACAAATCATAATTATTTTTAATAAAATTACAAGCCAAAAATATTAGCCTCATTCGGTTGATTTTCAATCAGAATAGAACCATCATTTCTGTAAATTTCAATTGATTCAATTTCCGATTTGTATTTTTTAAGCTCTTCACTCAATTTTGCCAAATCGAGCACAACTTTACCTGCTTGTTTTTCGGTTTTCATTTCAATTAGCGAATTGAAATTAGGCAGAACAAGTTTCGATGTCTCATGTAGTTGAACCCAAATAAGCAATTCGTTTTCGGTTCCGGCTTTCGAAGCACTGTCATAATACGTAGCACCGCGACGCATTGCTTCTTTTAATAAAGCAATATCTTCCACTGTCAAGGTATCAGCATTTGCACCGGCAAGAGCTACAATTTCTTCCAAATTCTTAGGATTTACAGAGAAATGATGTAGATAATGACCTTCTTCGAGTTTCGATTGCCTACCAATGGTAGTCATTTCTTTTTCTTTTTCGCCGGGCGAACTAAAAGGTGCAGTAATTTGCTCGCTGTAAATATTGTTTTCAAACCAAATATTTATACCATGATTAAACTGAACCGGACCATGAATTGATAAAGCAATGTTCCCACTTTTTCCTTTCATCGCAAAGGTTGCTCCGAAAAGGCGAATATCAATACAACTTAAAATATCGTTAGCTACAATTTTTTTATCTTTTGCTTCTTTTATGTTAAACACTTTATAGTAGGTGTCTTCTAATGTTAAAGGGTTGAATTCATCGTTTAATCGTTTAAAATAAAAAACTTTGTTTGCCGGATAAATATCTTTAATATAGTTTTTAACTGTATATTTTAGTGCTTTATCGGTGGCATAAACAGTACCATTGGGCAATGTACGGGGCAAACCTGAAAAATCGGCATTGTAATTACTATTAACAGCCTTAACTACGGCTGCGCCGAATACTCTGTTTTTAAAACTTGTCATAATAAATAGTTTTATTAAATTTATAATTTATTAAATTGCATAATTAAATTTTTTCTTCGGTTTCTTTTTCCCTTTTGAAAATAGTTTCGGCAAAATAACCTGCCAAAATTAAAGGCAACAATTCTTTTAAGTTTTGTTCGGTGCTAAAACCCAAAACTTCGCTCATTATTTTGTCAAATTCGTAACGGTTATTGTCGCCTTTGTAAAATTTGAACGCATGTTTGTAAGTTTCAAAAGCCCTTGCAATTGCCAAGTTTAGTTTGTCGCTTTGTGCTTTTTGTAAAAATGGTTCAAGCAATGCATGGCTTCTTTCGCCCGCTTCGCTTTTGTTCAAAATAGTTCTTATAAGTTGCCCGGCAGCAAATGCATATTCGTCTGAATTAGTAATGTGCTCATTACTGTTTTCCGGTTTCGCTATGGTTTTTATGCGATCCATAAGCATTGTGGTTTTATTTACCATATCAGTATTATTATTTTTAGTGAAATAATTGTATAAACTAAACCAAATATTTAATTTTTCTTTAATTCTGTACTCGTTTGTATTATTGCCATTTTTTAATTCATCACGCTTAATATCATCTATTATACTTTTTATCATCATATCTTGAAACATTCTGTCTGTTATTGCTTGTCTTCGCGATTTGTACACGTAATCATAAATTGATTTTCGGTACATATAGAATAAATCTACAGTAACATCAGTGGCAAAATCATTAGGTTTCATATCATCAAAATATTTTAGCCATGTTCCTCCGTCCTTTCTTTCAACTATCAATTGATTATTGAATATCTTATTCAAAATATTTTTTTGAAATTCAAAAATATTAGTGATGGGTAAACTTTTAAATTTGCCTCCTAAAGGAAAAGGTTCATCAAGTTTAATATTATTTACAATGTACTTAAAAACCGATATGAAATCTAAATCAATTATACCACTACCTTTTTCTCTACTATTGAAATAAATCAAGTAATAATTTTGCAAATCGCCTTTCTTTTTGTTAATCAACTCTTCAATTATTTCTTTGTGCCCGTATTTGTTATTCTTTTTGTAGAATTTTACCGCTTCTTCAGTCAGTTCTAATTCATCGACAAACAATGGAAATGGATTAGGCAGCACCTTGTTTTTTTGTTGAAGCTTAAAGAACTTATACAATTTGTTAGCATCTTCACTGCTTACTCGGTAATTAAGTTCAATTGTGGCGGTTTTATGCTTTAAAAATGTTTTGCTATCGTTAAAACCGCTCAAATTATCGCTAATGCCGTGTGTTTCGCCCAAATTAGTTTTTACATTAAATTTGTCTTTGTTAAATAACTTTTCGCTTAAATAGGCATTTTGAACTGCTAAAAAATCTTCAAGTATCGGTTCTTTATGAAAGAAGCAAAACATATAGTCTTTTTTGACTTTGGCGTTTTCGCTATCACTTTCAAGAAATTCAAACATTTCAGCTTGAACAAATTTTTTAAGTTCCTCTTTCCAATTGTAACAATCAATTTTATTTTTTGGCATATAACTTTCGGCTGCTTTAAAATATGCTTTTGCAGCATCTTTTAATTTTTCTTTAGCTTTCTCTTTATACGCTTTTCCATTTAGAGTAATGCCATAAGGCGTGCCTATAGCAATAAAAGTTTTCGGACTCGAATTAAAGCTTTTATTTATCGAAAGCATTTCGGTATTAATAAAACGTTCCAAAAATTGATTGTACAATTCAGTCTTTTCGGTTTTGTCATCAACTTTAAGTACATTTTCGTCTTTAATTACAAGCTGTCCGTTTTCTTTTTCCAAAAACACATATAAACCGTTATTCAAAGACCTATTTTCCGAAAATATATCCGGACTTTTTTCTTCCAAATAATCTATAAAATTTACTATTTCTTGTATCATATCTTTTGTCTTTTATTTCTTCCGCAAGTTAAACAATCAAATTCAATTTTCTTATGTATTAAAACATGTTATAAAACATCAAATACGTTTATTTCAAATTTCAATTACAACAACCATATATTTTGCAAGTTTAAAACTCAAATCGGTCAAATACTGTCCGGTTTTAAAATATTTTTATTAATTTTGCAAAATAATTCGGAACCGTTTCCGCTAATTACCACATTCCCCAATTCCCACATTACCCACTTACCGCATTAACCACATTCCCTAACCCCATTGCGTTCGATTTTCCGAAACCGGCATAATAGCCTACTTTTTGCAGTTCAACAGGGGCAAGCAATTTAAATTCGAACTCGTAGGCAATTACTTTGGTTTTCAGCAATATGCCTTTGCGGTAGGGCTCGGTTAAAATGCTTAATTTACATTGGTTTGCAGTATATTTATCCGGCGAATTTCCCGGAACGGCACTATAGGTACTTATTAGGTTTTGAATAAAGTAATGTTCGTATTCCGGTTCGTCGGGGTGTATATAAACGTGGTTTAGTTTGCCGTTTCGTTCTTCGGGTTTGCTAACCAGAATAGCCGATGCTGTTCGCCAAATCATAGTTTCATCCCAAATAGGCTCGGGTACACGTTCTAAACGCACCACTTTAAAATTGGCACTGCTGTTGGTATCAACCAATGTACATACCGATTCTTTAAATATTCCAACAACAAAATGTTCGGCTTGTTCGGGCAATAAAAAAGAAACAGTAAGTTGCAGCTCGGGCGCCGAAATTATAAATCGGTCGGTATATAAGGTGTAACCATTTTGCGGAATTACCAATTTCGAAAAAGTAAACAATTTGAACCTTTTGGTACCGGACATGTATCCGTTGTTGTGTAGCCAGTCGGAAAATTCAGGGTTCGAGTTTTCGATGGTCTTGTAAATCCAAGCTGAAATACCACGCTGATAATTAATGGGTATTATGGCTGTTTTTTGCCGGTTTTCGAAGGTAAGTTGCAGTTGCATAAATTTATTGAATTAATTTGTGCTGCAAAATACAATTTTTAATTTGCAAACGCAATAGAAAAAGTTAAACACACAATATAGAATATAAATCAACCAAATAGTTGAAAAACATGACACTCAATAAATTTCAACCGATAATTTCCGATGAAAACGCAATACTTCTACATCGCTTTCAGCACATGAATGAAAAAATAAGAAAAAGCGTGTAAAGAACAGAAAAAAAAGAACTTAATCCCATTCAAAATCGTACAAATCTCTATTTTCTGTTCCGCAGCGCAATGCGCATATTATATCAATTCGGTAGGTTATAGTTTCGCCGTCTTCTTCCATGCAAGTTATGCCGTAAAGCGCTTCTTCAAATTTTTTTCGATTCAAATTCGGAAACAATTTTACTATATCGTCAATTTCGGCTTGTATAAATCCATTAGCCGATTTGGTTTTGTAACTATTTACAATTTCACTGATGTTCATATAATTATTTTGATTGTTTTAGTTATTTTGAATGATTTTATTTCGTCCAAAAATTCTTAGAGTTTATGTTTAAATTCGTTTTTTGCAATATTAGTAAATTCAATTCGTTTTTAAATTTTTAGAGATTCATGCAGTCCGGATTATGTACAAATATCCTTTATTGCATGAATTTCTTTCTAATTCTTGTTTATATGCTCTGTATAACCTGCAAAACCGGTAAAACCAAAAAAGGAAAATCGGTTATTACGCTTCAAAAAAGCGGTGCAATATTCGTAATTAAAAATGTTCCGGCGCAAGTTTGCCGGCAATGCCGCGAAGCTTATTTTAGTTCCGAAATAACCGCTAAAATTCAGGATTTTGCCACCAAACTAACAGGTTTGGGTATAGAAACAGCAGTGATTAATTTTGAAAAAATTGCAGACTAAGTTTCAACCTGTTAGATTTACAAATAAACAAAAAAAGGGTTTACGACGAATCGGAAAAGGTTCGTGCAATGTCCGACCTTTGCACCAATAACCTATATTTGGTCGTTTATTGGAGAGAGCGTAAACCCCAAGTTGCATTTCTTTCTATTCGGCATATAATCTTTAATTTGCATTTCTATAAAAAAAGGGTTTACGGCGAATCGGAAAAGGTTCGTGCAATGTCCGACCTTAGCACCAATAACCTATATTTAGTCGTTTATTGGTGAGAGCGTAAACCCCAATAAATTGTTTATAAAAAAGATTTATCCCTTAAACTCAGGCT
>JAIFNC010000177.1 GCA_020047935.1 Bacteroidota bacterium | reverse complement strand
AATTTTGTATATGCTTTACTTATTGTAGCATTTACCTATTTTTACACTGCAATTACCATTAATCCTACGCAAATGGCAGAAGATATGAAGAAAAACGGTGGTTTTATTCCCGGAGTTAAACCCGGCAAAAAAACAGTCGAATTTCTGGATGGTATAATGTCTAAAATTACGCTTCCCGGTTCAATATTCTTAGCACTAATTGCTATAATGCCTGCGTTGTGCTTGATACCTTGCAACAAATTGAAAGTCATTTGTTAATGCGTCATTACGACGGTTTGATGAAATCGGGTCGAATCAAAGGACGTTCCGGTGCCGTTGGCGCTGCCATGTAATTTAATATATGACTAACGTTCTTTTAAAAACTGACGAAGAAATTGAACTGATGAGGCTAAGCAACTTGTTGGTTTCAAAAACCCATGCTGTGCTTGTGCCATATATGAAGCCCGGAACTTCAACACTTACGCTCGATAAAATTGCTGAACAATTTATTCGTGATAATGGAGGGGTTCCGGGGTTCTTAGGATACAATAATTTTCCGAATACACTTTGTATTTCGATTAATAAGCAAGTTGTTCACGGAATTCCGTCGGGCAATTTATTATGCGAAGGCGATATAGTTTCGGTAGATTGTGGGGTTGTAATGAATGGTTTTTACGGCGATTCCGCCTATACTTTTGCCATTGGCGATATTCGACCCGAATATCAAAAATTGCTTCAAGTAACTAAAGAGTGTCTGTTCAAAGGCATCGAAAATGCTATTGTTGGGAAACGCATAGGTGATATTAGCTTTGCGGTTCAGCAACATGCCGAAACTAACGGGTTTAGCATTGTACGTGAACTTGTAGGGCACGGAGTAGGACGAAAATTGCATGAAAAACCCGAAGTTCCAAACTATGGAAAACGAGGACAAGGTCCGGTTTTGAAAGAAGGTATGGTGATAGCAATTGAACCTATGGTTAATTTCGGAAAGCGATATGTAGCAGAAGGCGAAGATGGCTGGACTATCAATACAGCAGACGGATTACCTTCGGCGCATTTCGAGCATACTGTAGCTGTTCGCAAGGGCAAAGCAGATATACTTTCAGATTTTTCATTCATAGAACAAATACTTAATAAACCGGTTTAATTTATGTCTAAAACTGCATCTATAGAACAAGATGGAACTATATTAGAAACCTTGTCGAATGCAATGTTTCGAGTGGAGCTTGAAAATGGGCATGTTATTATTGCTCATATTTCCGGTAAAATGCGTATGCATTATATTAAAATTTTGCGCGGCGATAAAGTGAAGGTTGAAATGTCGCCTTACGATTTGTCGAAAGGACGAATTGTGTTCAGATACAAAAACTAATTTAATTCAATTAAGATGAAAATTAAAGCCTCGGTTAAAAAACGTACCGCCGATTGTAAAATCGTAAAACGTAAAGGCAGGATTTATGTTATTAACAAAAAAAATCCGAAGTTTAAACAACGCCAAGGATAATTTCCTTAACTTTGTAAACTCAACTAAACTAATTTAATATGAGAATTGTTGGTGTAGACATTCCCAATAACAAAAGAGGAGAAATTGCTCTAACTTATATCTACGGAATAGGCAGAAGTGCTTCTGTCACAATTTTGGAAAAAGCTGAAGTAGATAAAAACATAAAAGTTCAAAATTGGACCGATGAACAAGCGGCTACCATTCGTAATATAATCAATGCTGATTATAAAATTGAAGGTGAATTGCGTTCTGAAGTTCAGTTAAGTATCAAGCGTTTAATGGATATTGGTTGCTATCGTGGTGTTCGTCATCGTGTAGGGCTTCCGGTTCGCGGACAAAGTACTAAAAACAACGCACGTACCCGTAAAGGTAAAAAGAAAACAGTTGCAAACAAAAAGAAAGCTACTAAATAAGAATTGATTATGGCAAAAAAGAAAGTAACCGTAACACGTAAGAGAACTGTTAAAGTTGAAGCAATCGGTCATGCTCACATTCATTCTTCTTTCAACAACATTATTATTTCGCTTACAAACGAAACAGGTCAAGTTATATCTTGGGCGTCGGCCGGTAAAATGGGCTTCAGAGGTTCTAAAAAGAATACTCCCTATGCAGCTCAAACTGCAGCAGCCGATTGCTCTAAAGTAGCTTACGATTTTGGATTGCGTAAAGTGAAAGTGTATGTTAAAGGTCCGGGCAACGGTCGCGAATCTGCAATTCGTGCCATTCACGGTGCCGGTATTGATGTTACCGAAATTATTGACGTAACGCCTATGCCGCACAATGGTTGTCGACCACCTAAGAAAAGAAGAGTATAATTGTTTTAATTTAATATTGAAGAAAAATGGCCAGATATACAGGACCAAAAACCAGAATAGCCAGAAGATTCGAAGAACCGATATACGGACCGGACAAATACTTTGAGAAACGTAAATTTCCGCCCGGACAGCATGGTGCAACTAAAAAACGCAAGAAATCGTCGGAGTACGGTATTCAATTACGCGAAAAGCAAAAAGCTAAATATACTTACGGCGTGTTAGAGCGTCAGTTTGCTAATTTGTTTGGCAAAGCTTCAAGCAGCAAAGGTATTACCGGTGAAGTATTATTGCAATTGTTGGAATCAAGAATGGACAACTTGGTATTTCGCTTAGGAATTGCTCCTTCGCGCGATGCAGCTCGTCAGTTGGTTTCACATTGTCATATTACCTTGAACGGAATTGTGCATAACATTCCTTCAACCATTGTTAAGCCCGGCGATATTATCGGTGTTCGTGAGCGCTCAAAATCGCTTATGGTTATAACCGAAGCTCTTAGCACAGTTCGACACACCAGATTTTCTTGGTTGTCGTGGGATAATAGCCTTATGACCGGTAAGTACATGAATGTACCCGAGCGTTCGGAAATTCCCGAAAACATTAAAGAACAACTTATCGTAGAGTTATATTCTAAGTAATTATTATTTATGGCAATTTTAACATTCCAAAAACCTGATAAAGTAGTATTGCTTGAGGCTGATCAACAATACGGGAAATTCGAGTTCCGTCCGTTGGAACCCGGATATGGAATTACGGTAGGAAATGCTCTTCGTCGTATTTTATTGTCGTCGCTGGAAGGCTTCGCTATTTATAAAATACGTATCGAGGGCGTTGATCACGAGTTCTCTACAATAACGGGTGTAGTAGAAGATGTTACCGAAATTATATTGAATTTGAAACAGGTTCGTTTAAAACGAATTGTAGACGAGACAGATGAAGAATCTGCTGTGGTTACGGTTTCAGGTCAAGAAAAATTTACTGCCGGCGACATCGGTAAATTTCTAAGCGGATTCCAAGTGCTAAATCCGGAATTGGTAATTTGCCACATGGAACCTTCGGTGGTTTTACAAATGGAAATTGCGGTTAACAAAGGTAGAGGCTATGTTCCTGCTGATGAAAACAAGCTGACAGATGCCCCGTTTGGAGTAATTGCCATCGATTCTATTTACACACCGGTTCGAAACGTTAAATATTCGGTTGAAAACTATCGTGTTGAACAAAAAACTGACTACGAGAAACTAAACCTTGAAATTCATACCGACGGTTCAATTCACCCTAAAGATGCTTTGAAAGAAGCAGCTAAAATTCTGATTCATCATTTTATGTTGTTTTCCGACGAAAAAATTACCTTGGATAGCGACGAAAAATTTGAAAACGAAGAGTTCGATGAAGAAATACTGCATATGCGTCAGTTACTTAAAACTAAATTAGTGGATATGGATCTTTCGGTTCGTGCACTAAACTGTTTGAAAGCTGCCGATGTAGAAACTTTGTCGGAATTGGTTGTTTATAATAAAAATGACCTATTGAAATTTAGAAACTTTGGTAAAAAATCGTTAACCGAATTGGAAGATTTGTTGGTTAATTTGAACCTAACATTCGGTATGGATATTGCAAAATATAAATTGGATAAGGAATAAATTACGATGAGACACAATAATAAGAAAAATAATTTAGGTCGTAAGAGCGCGCACCGTAAAGCTATGTTGCAAAACATGGCAGCCTCGTTGATTATGCACAAACGCATTTCGACTACCACTGCCAAAGCTAAAGCATTGCGTATTTATGTAGAGCCGCTTTTAACTAAATCTAAAGACGATTCTACGCATAGCCGACGAACTATTTTTGCTCACTTGCAGAACAAAGAGGCTATTAACGAACTTTTTAGAGAAGTTGCCGTTAAAATAGCAGACCGTCCGGGCGGATACACTCGTATCTTGAAAACCGGTCACCGTATTGGCGACAATGCCGATATGTGTTTTATTGAATTGGTTGATTTCAACCAAAACTTTTTGGCTGCTAAAACTGAAGCTGCTAAACCTGCAAAACGTGCACGTAGAGCGACTAAGAAAAAAGAAGACAAGCCTGCTGCTACCGATTCGAAAGAATAGTGTAACGCATGAAACAATCTTGAAAAAGACCGCCCAATATTGGGTGGTCTTTTTTTTTATTTTTGGACAGATTTACATCAATTCGTGTTTCAGCCCTAATACTTTCAATATACTAAGGTTCGTATAATACCCTATATTGGTCAAAATCTATTTTATCGCTTGAAAATTTCCAATTATAAAATGAACATAAAGTATTTCGAAATTTTGTATTTTTGTAAAAATTTGAAATGTTACTATGGCTAAAACACCTACTTATAATGAATTATTGATAGAAGTTGATTATTTGAAAGGCAGATTGTTAGAGAAAAATAATCAAACTTTTTTAATAAAAGAAAGCGAGGAGCGATTCCGTACCATTTTTCATTCGGCTAATGCAGCCATAGCTACTACCGACAATACCGGAAAATTTATTGAATGCAATGAGCTGTGGGAGAAAACTTTTGGTTATACGATAAATGAATTAAAAAACCTTACCAATATCGATATTACACATCCGGATGATATTGCGCTTACAAAAGCTTATACCGTCGACTTATTAAGCGGAAAACTTCAAAATTTAAGAATTGAAAAACGGTATCTTGCAAAAAACAAATCTGTTGTTTGGGTCGATTTATCCATTTCGTTTTTACGGATAAATAATATACTTAATTTTTATGGGGTTGCTATAGATATAACCGATAGAAAAAATGCTGAATTTAAATTGCAAGTGCAAAATGTTGAATTGCAAAAATTAATTGAAACAAAGGATAAATTCATTTCCATTTTAGCGCACGATTTAAGAAATCCGTTTAGCGCACTAATCGGTTTTTCGGATTTGTTAAAAGAAAATTTAAGTAAATACACGATATCTGAGATTGAACGATATGTAAACATAATTAATGAAACTTCAAGAAATACAGCATCGTTTTTAGAAAGTTTATTGAAGTGGGCAGCCTCGCAACAAAATACACTCCCTTTTACGCCAATGGTTCATAATCTGTTTTTAATGGTCAATCAAAGCTGTCAGTTTGTTAAAAATGATGCTGAATTTAAGAACATTACCATAATTATTGAAATTCAAGAAAACACCCTAATTTATGATATGGGAAAAATTGTAGTTTCAGCCTGTATAGCTAATAATTTTGTCGAAGTTACAGTTTCCGATTCGGGAGTTGGAATGGACGAAATGACCAAAAGTACGATATTTAAAATTGGCAAAACGGTTACAACAAAAGGAACAAACAATGAGCAAGGTACCGGATTTGGTTTGCTGCTTTGTAAAGAGTTTGTAGAAAAAAATGGCGGACAAATTTGGGTTGAAAGTGAACTTGGTATGGGCAGTAAATTCAAATTTACAGTACCAAAAAGTGAAAATTAACCAATTATTGACAATATAGAGGTTATATAAGTTTATTTAAAATAAAAACACCCGTGTTATTTTGCATAAATAA
>JAIFNC010000216.1 GCA_020047935.1 Bacteroidota bacterium | reverse complement strand
TAATCAATTGAAAGCAATTTTGTTTGAACCTGCTCGGCCTTAAATTTATAGGAAGTTGCCCAACGCGGCGATTTTGCCGTATAGCCCAATAAATCCTGCAATTTAAGGTCGTTTACCTTTATAACAATACCATCGATATCGAAAGGCAAGTTTTCGCGCTCGGTACTCCAATAATTTATAAAGTCGTATATTTCGGCTGCCGAATGCGCAATTTTTGTATGTTCCGAAACCCTGAAACCCCAGCTTTGCGCCAATTTCAAATTTTCGGAATGGGTTTTGGCAGGCAGTTCTTTGCTTGCCAAATAATATAAATAGCAGTGCAATTTGCGCTTAGCCACTACCGACGAATTTTGCAATTTCAAGGTTCCGGAAGCAGCATTTCGCGGATTGGCAAACGGTGCTTCGCCGGCTTCGGTTCGCTGTACATTAAGTTCCTGAAATACAGCATGAGGCAGGTAAATTTCGCCACGAATCTCGAATAAATCCGGATACCCGTTTCCTTTTAATTTCAACGGAATGCTTTTAATGGTTTTAACATTGGCGGTTACTATGTCGCCTTTTGCACCGTCGCCGCGTGTTACGGCTTTGGTTAGAAAACCATTTTCGTAGGTCAAACTTATTGCAGTGCCATCAAATTTAAGTTCACAAACAAATTCAACATTCTCATTTTCAATACTTTTATAAACGCGATTGCAAAAATCGGATAATTCTTCAACTGAATAGGTATTGCCCAACGAAAGCATCGGGAAAATATGTGCAGCCTGTTCAAATTCCAAATTCCGGTCGTCGCCTACCCTTTTGCTCGGCGACAATTCGCTGTCGAACTGTGGATTAGCATTTTCGAGCGAAATAAGCTCTTTCATTAGTTGGTCGTACTCAAAATCCGAAATTTTTGGCTGAGCAAGCACGTAATATAAATAGTTATGTTCGTCGAGCGCTTTTCGCAACTCATTTATTCTGTATTCGGCACCAATTAGGCTCATAAATTATAGTAAAAATATGGCTATAAACACCGAACCATTAAATTTTCAGGTGTTTACAAACCGGATAATAATTGCATTTACTTTTCGCAAGGTACAAATTTTACTTGAACTTTTCAAAAGTCATGGTTCGAGTGAACACATTTTTCTTGATTAAATTTTTGAATTCCTTTTTAGTCGGATTTACCAAATAATACTCAATTCTACCTTCATCGTTTTCGAATTCTTTGGTTGAAGTTGTTGCCTTTAAATTGTTTATAATTTGCTCTTTATCCGTTTCCAAATTAATATACAACACACCCAATGTATTTTTTTCTGAAGTAATTACAACCACCTCCCAAGCTTTTTCATCTTTAATGCTAAGCACGTAGTTTTTACCTAACTTTTTCAATACCGACTCACCTTCTACCGCGTTTCCGGTTGCTGCCAATTTCGATTCCTTCTCTTTACCTTGAATATACGACGATTTCATGATAATTAGCGTATCTTTATCGCTATTACTGTAACTGCCAACAAATTTTTTCGGAAATTCGGTTAAAATTTTGCCGCCTGCGGGCTGTGCGGTTTCGAATTTAACGGTAGTACACGAAGTAAAAATGAAACTTACGACTGCAAAAACAACAATTAAATTTTTCATAGCGCAAAATATTTTAATTTCTAATTTGAAAAAGCACTAAATAAAATACGCAGAATTTTGAAGTTTGGTATATTTGAGGGTAAAAATATTGAAGCTGTCTAAGAAAGCAAGACCTGACAGATTTTAAAAACCTGTCAAGTCTGAATATCAATAAATTATAAATTAAATAATTGTCCTGAATTAATTGAAGAACCATTAATCTTCAAATTCTTCCTCTTCTACTTCTTCTTTTTCAACCGATTCAATCTTTTTCTTATTAGCTTGTTTTGTATCGAATTCGGCTTCGGTGTAGTAAAAAACATCCATCACAGGGCTTTCGGCTATCGATTGTATAGTCCATGGAATAAGCACCGTTTTAAGGCGTTCTTCCATAATTTCGTATGCTTGTTTTAAGTTGTCGGCACTAATTAAAACCTGCTCCGAGCTCACTTTTTCTTTACCCGATTTTTGGTCAATATCCTTAAATCCAACTTTTAATTTGTACCACCATTCGCCATTATAATCGTCGATAATTTCGGTAATTCGGCTGCGCGAAATTTTTGAAATCGAGAATTCGCCGCTAATATATTCCGAAAGTTCTTTATTTATGCGTTCTTCAGAATCGGTAAACGTAACTGCATCAATCATATACAATTCGTTTACGGTTTTAATATTTCCGTTTTCCTGCTCTTTATCGTAACGTGCTTTGCACTCGAACCATGTTTTCATGTTAAACTATAAATTTTGTTAATGCTACTTTAATTATTACGGCAAAGATAATCGAAGAATTTTAATCTTCTTTCAAATAAACGGATAAATTTCAATTTTTTTATGCATTAATTTCTGCAACAAAAATAATTATAACTCCATTTGTTTTTCGATTTTGAAAACATAAAATCGAAATCTTTTAATAAATTTGTACTCGAATAAAAGAATTTTACTTCTTAAATAATTCTAATCGTATGATTGTATCAATGACCGGTTTCGGACGCGGAATGAGTGAGTTTAAACAGAAAAAAATTTTTGTCGAAATACGCTCGCTAAACAGCAAACAGGCCGATATTTCGGTAAAACTGCCTTCGGTATATAAAGAAAAGGAAAGCGATATACGCTTCGAACTGCTAAGCGGCTTGCAGCGCGGCAAAATTGAATGTACCGTAAGGTTCGAAGCCGAAGAACAAGAACGAAGCACGGTTTTCAACGAATCGTTTATAAAAGAACAATATACTGCACTGCGCGATTTGGCACTTTCGCTTGGTATTTCGCCCGACAACGAACAATTATTGCAAATAGTAATGCGCTTGCCCGAAGCCTTTAAAACCGAAAGCGGCGAACTTGCCGACCAAGAATGGCAAGCCGTATTGGCGGCACTTAAAGTAGCTATAAATGAAGTTATTGAATTCAGAATAAAAGAAGGAAATGCCTTAGATACCGATATTTCGGGCAATGTAATTGCCATAAGAAACTTGCTTGAACCTATAAAAGAATTTGAAGCCGCACGCTACGAAAAAGTGCGCAAACGCCTTACCGATTTGTTCGCCGAATGGAGTAAACAAGGCAATTTAGATAATAACCGATTTGAACAAGAGCTCATTTATCATTTTGATAAACTGGATGTTAACGAAGAAAAAGTTCGGTTGGCAAACCATTGCGATTTTTTTATTCAAACCGTGGCAGAACCAAACCCCGTGGGCAAAAAACTGGGTTTTATTGCGCAAGAAATTGGCAGAGAAATAAACACCCTTGGCTCGAAAGCGCAAGATGCAGATATTCAGAAACTTGTTGTGGTAATGAAAGATAAGCTGGAACAGGTTAAAGAGCAGTTAATGAATGTAATATAAATCACGTAAGCTTTTATTCACTAAATATTTACCAATAAACTATGAAGAAAACTTTATTATTTTTGCCTGTATTGGCAATTTTTGCGTGCACACCGCAGCAAGAACGCTTGGCTTACCCCGAAACCCGAACCGACAGCGTAACGGATAACTACCACGGAACGGCGGTTGCCGACCCTTACCGTTGGCTCGAAGACGACAATTCGGAAGAAACAAAAGTTTGGGTTGAAGCCCAAAACAAAGTTACTTTCGACTATTTGGGTACTATTCCGTATCGCGATTCGATTAAATCGCGACTGACCAAAATGTGGGATTACGAAAAATTCGGTGCTCCTTGGAAAAAAGGCGGCAAGTATTATTATTACTACAACACCGGATTGCAAAACCAAAGTGTACTTTTCAGCATGGACGAGTTGGGCGGCACACCGGTTGAAGTGCTTAACCCAAATACGCTTTCTGCCGACGGTACAGTTGCTTTGGGTTCGGTTTCTATTTCGAACGATGCCAAATATTTGGCATACAGCGTGGCACGCGGCGGTTCGGACTGGAACGAAATTTATGTGAAAGACCTTGCCACCGGCGAATTGCTTAAAGACCATGTTGAATGGGTTAAATTTTCGGGCATTTCTTGGAAAGGCAACGGGTTCTATTATTCGTCGTACGACAAACCCAAAGACGGCGATGCGCTTAAAGCTGCCAACGAATACCACAAAGTGTACTACCACAAACTGGGCACCGAACAATCGGCCGACGAACTAATTTATAAATCGAACGAATTCCCGTTGCGCAATTACTACGCCGGTGTTTCGGAAGACGAAAAAGTACTGTTTGTTTTCGAATCGGAAAGTACCAGCGGCACACAGGTTTATGTAAAAAAACTCGACGACCCGAAAGCTAAATTTGTGCAAATTGCCTTTGGTTTCGATTACGAATACGATATGATAGACCACGTTGAAGGTAAAGTATTAGTGCGCACCAACAACGGCGCTTCCAAATACCGTTTGGTAGCCATAGATTTGGCAAAACCTGCCGCCGAAAATTGGATGGTTATCATTCCTGAAAAAGATAATTTATTGGAATGGGTAGCATTGGCAGGCAAAAAAATTGTTGCCCACTATATGCAAGATGTAAAAAGTAAAGTTGAAATTTACGACCTTACCGGTAAATACGAAAAAGATTTGGAAGTTCCCGGAATTGGTACCGTTAGCGGCTTTTCGAGTAAAAAAGACGATAATGAGGCTTTCTACTCATTTACATCGTTTACCGACCCGGGCGTAATTTTCAAAATCGATATGGAATCGGGCGTTTCGGAAGTGTATAAAAAACCGGAAATTGATTTCGATTTTGATGCTTACGAAACCAAACAAGTTTTTTACACCAGCAAAGACGGCACAAAAGTACCGATGTTTATTGTACACAAAAAAGGACTGAAACTTAACGGTAAAAACCCAACTTTGCTTTATGCTTACGGCGGTTTTAACGTAAGTTTGCCTCCTTCGTTTAGTGTTTCGCGTTTAGCATTTTTAGAACAAGGAGGCGTGTATGCCCAAGCCAACTTGCGTGGCGGAGGCGAGTACGGCGAAAAATGGTACAAAGCCGGTACCGTGTTGCAAAAGCAAAATGTATTCGACGATTTTATTGCTGCTGCCGAATACCTGATAGCCGAAAAATACACATCGAGCAAAAAATTGGCTATTCAAGGCGGTTCCAACGGCGGTTTGCTAATTGGTGCAGTAACCAACCAACGTCCGGAACTGTTTGCCGTTGCTCTGCCGCAAGTTGGCGTAATGGATATGCTCAGGTTTCATAAATTTACCATTGGCTCCATAAAACCGAATGTTGAATATCCTGCTGTTATGGTTACCACTGCCGACCACGACGACCGCGTAGTACCTGCACACTCGTTCAAATACATATCGGCATTGCAAGCCACGTACAAAGGTACTAACCCTACCATTATTCGTATCGACGTAAAAGCCGGACACGGTGCCGGGAAACCAACTTCGATGCGTATTGCCGAAGCTGCCGATACCTATGCATTTATTTGGAAAAATATGGGAATTACTCCGGAATATTAATTTAATTCCTTACACTAAAAACTATCGGTTAGGTTGAAAAACTTAACCGATAGTTTTTTGAAAACCTGCTGAATAACAGTCGTTAAAATTAGTTATCGAGATAATAAATCAGTAAATTACAGCAAAAATTTCATTGGTATGCCAAAGGTAAATGTTCT
>JAIFNC010000259.1 GCA_020047935.1 Bacteroidota bacterium | reverse complement strand
TTTAGCTCAGTGGTAGAGCAGCTCATTCGTAATGAGCAGGTCGTGGGTTCAACTCCCATGAGCGGCTCTTGGTTATATCAAAAGCGACTTTTAGTCGCTTTTTTTGTTTATAAAAAACTCAGTTTAACAACTTTTATGCATAAAAATCGAAATTGGTTACTAAAAACTATATGCACAATAAATTCACCATCTTTTCTTCCTTCGAACCGATATTTTGGTGTCTTTTGCTTGTGCGGCTGAAATTTAGGTCTACTTTCTTTGATGAATATAAGGAATTTTAAAGTGAAATTATGCTAAACACCTAATTTAAAATAAGCGCAACTACCGAATTTAATTGATTGAAAAACGTACGGTTTCGCTAATTTTTTTTTAACTTTGGGTAGGTGGAAATTAACTTATTTTTCAAGAAAATGGCACATCACAACACAATCAAAGCGAATAGTTACAAGAATTTGTCGAATCGTATCAATCTTTTTCCTCAAGGTGCTCCGCCAACTGCCTTATTATTCGAAATACTGAAAGTTCTTTTTTCGGAACGAGAGGCGCAGTTGGTTTCGGTGTTGCCCATAAAACCATTTACCGCTAAAAAGGCTGCAACTATTTGGAAGTTTGAAGAAATTGAAGCATCAAAAATTTTGAATGAGTTGGCAGACCGCGGTATTTTGCTCGATTTTGAGCAAGATGATAAGGTATGGTATATTTTGCCGCCGCCAATGGCAGGGTTTTTCGAATTTTCGTTAATGCGTTACCGAAACGATTTGAATCAAAAAACGCTTTCTGAATTATTCTATCAATACCTCAATGTTGAAGAGGATTTTATTAAAGCCTTATTTGTTGAGGGCGAAACGCGATTGGGGCGTGTTTTTGTAAATGAAAGTGTACTTTCGAATGAAAATGCATTGCACGTTTTAGATTACGAACGTGCTTCGGAAGTTATAAAAACTTCGCCGCAAATTGGAATTGGTGTTTGTTATTGCCGTCATAAAATGCAACATTTGGGAAAAAATTGCGATGCACCAATGGAAATTTGCATGACTTTTAACACAAGCGCCGATTCGCTTATTAAGCATAAAATTGCACGTAAAGCAGAAGTTTCGGAAGCCCTGGATTTGTTGCATGTTGCGTATGAACATAACTTGGTGCAATTTGGTGAAAATTCGCAAGAAAAAATTTCTTTTATATGCAATTGTTGCGCTTGTTGTTGCGAAGCAATGATTGTTGCGCGCAAATTCGGTTTTTTAAATCCGGTACATACTACAAATTTTATTCCCGACATAAACCATGAAAATTGCAACGGCTGTGGCAAATGCACAAACGTTTGTCCGGTTGAAGCAATGACATTAGTTTCGGCAAACGACCCGCATAAACCCTTACGTAAGAAAGCAAAATTGCAAGCCGAAATATGCTTAGGCTGCGGAGTTTGTGTTAGAGCTTGCGGTAAAAATGCTATTAAATTGCTTTCGCGCCCAACAAAAATAATTACTCCCGTAAATTCCACTCATCGGGTTGTTTTAATGGCAATTGAAAGAGGAACCTTTCAGCATTTAATTTTCGATAACCGGGTACTATACAGCCACAGAGCCATGGCAGCTATTTTGGGGGTTGTATTAAAACTTCCGCCGGTAAAGCAACTTATGGCAACACAACAATTTAGGTCGCGCTATTTGGAAGCATTGATTCGAAAAAGAAGGTAGTAGCCGAAAATTAACTTTAAAACTGTTTTTTTCATGTGTTATATTATTCGAACTTTAGGTACACAATATCAAGTATTTAACTATAATTAACAATATAAATTTCAAAATAGTTGGTTTTATTGTTTCGAAATTGGATTTTTTTTTACAAAATTGCAAAAAAATATAAACAGTAAGAGTCATTAAAATTTTAACCTGTCGAATTATTAATCTAACTAACCTATTTTCTATGAAAAAAAATTCATTCTTATTACTCGTGTTTTTAACACTTGCTACAGTTGTAAACGCTCAACTTGAAACAGATTTTGTGAAGTCGGGAAACGAAAAATTCAAAGCGAAAGACTATGCAGGAGCCATTGTAGAATATAACCAAGCGATAACTAAAAGTCCGACAGATAAAGTTGCATTATACAATCGCGGATTGTGTTTAAAAAATACTAAAAAATTTCCTGAAGCCATTAAAGACTTTTCGCTTGTTTTTCAGTTAGATTCGAGTAAGAATTTTGATGCCGTAAATAATTGTGTAAGCTGTGCGTTGGAAATGAAAGATTATGCGAGTGCAAATGGTTTTCTGACCAAAGCGATTGAACTTAAAAAAGATAATGCTCGTTTGTACTTTCTTCGCGGACAGTCGTTTGCTCAATTGAAAAACAATAAAATGGCTATTGCCGATTATAAAACAGCAACTGAGATAGATACAACCATGTCCGATGCTTATTTTGCAAGCGGAATGTTAAAACGCGCCGACAAAGACTTTAAAGGTTCAGTTGCCGATTATACACAAACGCTAAAGTATACTCCCAACAATCAGCAAGTTTGGTTTTATCGCGGTTATTCGTACAACGATTTAAAACAATACCAAAAGGCTATTGACGATTTTTCGAAAGCGATTGAAATTAAGCCCGATTATACAAATGCATTTACTATGCGCGGTACTGCTTATTTTGGAATGAAAAAAGCCAAAGAAGCTTGCGACGATTGGAAAAAAGCCGTAGAGTTTGGCGATAAAAATGCGCCGACTTACATAAAACAATACTGTAAATAGTATTTAGAAGTTATAAAATAAACAGGGTTTTAAATTTTCAGAAGAATTTAAAACCCTATTTTTTTCTTTCAAAAGTACGAAAAATACAATTTAACTGTCAGAACTTTATAGTGCATTTTACCGAAAGTGCATACATTTGGTCGTATTGTTGTAAAGCAGGGGTCAGTTTAATGCTCAAATCGCGGCTAATGTCGTAGTCTTTTAAGTTCGCATCTACGCTGGCATCGGCAATGTTTAGTACGTACACCAAACCGGTGAGAATAGCAAGCAAATCGCGACGGCGGCGGTAGTATTCCTTTTTTCGTTCAATTAAATCTAAACTTGTTTCGGTAATTTCGTAAAAGTCAAAAGGCCCTTTTTCGTCGAAATTGGCATATTTTTGCTTGTATTCTTGGTACAAATTGTTGTTGTAATCAATGTAATACACCATAGTTCCCAAGGCACCATATACAATGGGCAATTTCCAATGCTTACCGTTATATAATTGTCCGGCGCCGGGCAAAACGGTTGAAAGCAATGAAGCTACAATTGGTCCCCGTTCCTTTTTTTGAACTTGCGTGGTATCGGCTTTTTGCGCAAAAGCCAACGAATAAATGGCTAAAACAGCGAATAAGCTAAGACTTAATTTTTTCATGGTTGAAAATTTAAAACAATAAAGCTACATTTTTCCGGCAAATTTATAACGAAAACCGAAAACCGGATTCATTTATTGCTTAAAAATGTAGCTTTACAAAGATTTGCAAATTTATTCGGTAATCATTCCCAATATACCGATTATATGGTCTAATTCGTTGTCGTTTTTAAAAGTAATCGAAATATTGCCTTTTCCGTCGGTGCTGCGCTTAATATGTACTTTCGAGTTTAAGCTTTCAGCCAATTTATTGCCGAAACCTACATATTTCTCCGGCATTTCAACTTCTTCTTTTTTCGGTTTTTCGGTTTCCTCAACTGTTTCGGGTTGCGGTTCGGTAAGTTTTCGCGTTAAATCTTCCACCTGACGAACCGAAAGGTTTTCGTTTATAATTCTGAAAAGCAAACTGATTTGGTCGTCCTTTTTTTCAATGGAAACCAAACTGCGAGCGTGTCCCATGCTAATTTGTTGGTCGCGAACTGCAATTTGAATTTCGGCAGGCAATTTAAGCAAACGCAAATAATTGGTAATGGTAGTACGCTTTTTGCCCACTCGTTCGCTCATACTTTCTTGGGTAAGCTTACACTCCTCAATAAGGCGCTGGTAAGTTATTGCAATTTCAATAGCATTAAGGTCTTCGCGCTGAATGTTTTCAACCAGAGCCATTTCGAGCACCGAATTGTCTTCAACTTCGCGAATAAAAGCCGGAATTTTTTTAAGTCCTGCCAATTGCGAAGCTCGATAACGTCGTTCGCCCGATATAATTTGAAACTTTCCGGAATCTAACTTACGAACGGTAATAGGCTGAATAATACCCAGTTCGCGAATTGAAGCAGCCAATTCTTCCAACGACTCGGCATCGAACTTGGTTCGCGGCTGGTTTGGATTCGTTTCAATATTTTCAATTTCAATATCATTCAAGTTAACCGCTTTTTCCGGCACATTCTTCGACTCGTATGTTTGTTCCGAAATTAGTGCGCCTAATCCGCGTCCTAAAGCCTGCTTCTTCATTGTTTTTCCTTTCAGTAAATAAAACTGTTTATAACTATCAATTATTCAGCGTTTAAGTCTTTTTCGTCTAAGCTCATTTCGGTTAAACCATTGCGCTGCAACATTTCGCGAGCAAGGTTAAGGTAGCTTTTTGTACCTGCAGAACTTGCATCGTAAAGCAATACCGGCTGACCAAAACTTGGTGCTTCCGAAAGCTTAATATTTCGGCGAATTAAGGTTTTGAAAACCATATCTTCAAAATGGGTTTTAACCTCGTCAACCACTTGGTTCGAAAGGCGCAAACGAGCATCGTACATGGTAAGTACAAAGCCTTCAATTTGCAATTCGGGGTTCAACCCGTTTTGTATCATTTTAATGGTATTGAGCAACTTGCCCAAGCCTTCGAGTGCAAAATACTCGCATTGTACCGGAATCATAACCGAATCGGCAGCGGTAAGTGCATTTAGCGTAAGCAACCCAAGCGATGGCGAACAGTCGATAAGTATAAAATCGTAATCGTCTTTCACTTTATCGAGTGCGTTTTTCATAATACGCTCGCGGTTTGGCAAATTGAGCATTTCAATTTCGGCACCTACCAAATCAATGTGCGAAGGAATCAGTTTCAAGCCTTCCGATTGGGTTTCCAAAGCAACCTCCGCAGGGTTGGTACCTTCAACCAAGCAGTCGTATATGCTGGTTTTAATATTACGCAAGTCGAAACCGTAGCCCGATGTAGCGTTGGCTTGCGGGTCGGCATCAACAAGTAAAACTTTATACTCGAGTACGGCTAAACTTGCCGCAAGATTTATGGCTGTTGTGGTTTTTCCCACACCACCTTTTTGATTGGCAATGGCTACTACTTTACCCATGTGGTATAGCTTTTGGTTAATTCTTACAATTTTTGTTCAATTCAAAATCGAGTCCAAATTTTTATATCAAAATACAGTTTTTCAGTAACTTAACATTGCCAAAAAGTTTTCAACATTGCAATTGTAATTGTTAATAACTTGTTGAAAAGTTGGTTTTTGAAGTTTAAAAGCGTAGTACTTGCCAATTCATACAACCTTATCTTCAAAAAAACTTATAAAAATAATCTTTCAATTATTATTTCCGGTTAGCGAAGTTAAGAATAAGCGGCAATTTGCATGCTTATAATGCATTAAAAACTACTTTTATTACATAAATTTTCACCTTTGTAAAGTAGAATTCTTACATAAAAAAGGTGCTCTTACTCAAAAAAGAGTAAAAGCACCACCGATTAAAAAACAAACTATAATAGCGTAGAGCTATTAGAAATAAGCAAATTAAGCTTTTTTCTTGGCTA
>JAIFNC010000232.1 GCA_020047935.1 Bacteroidota bacterium | reverse complement strand
ACCAATTATTCGGTACATTATATAATTGCTATACTTATTATATTGGGCGGGCTTGGATTTACCGTACTTTCGGAGTTTTTTACACGCCGAATATTCCACTACCAAACCGGATTTAGTATTAGCAAAATTACGGTAAACAGTAAAATTGTATTGGCTACCACCGGCTGGTTGCTATTAATAGGCACCCTATTTTTTCTTTTTGTTGAAGACCAAAACAGTTTAAAAGGGTTTAGTTTTTTTGAAAGAGTTTCGTTATCGTTCTTTCAGTCGGTAACCACACGAACTGCAGGCTACAATACCGTAGACTTTACAAATTTACTTTTGCCCACCTATTGGGTTTTAATCATTTTTATGTTCATTGGCGCCTCCCCCGGTTCAACCGGCGGCGGTATAAAAACCACTACCTTTTTATTATTGATAAAATCGGGTTTTTCGATTCTGAAGAAGCAAAAAAACGTAAATATTTTTAAAAAATCGATTCCATTTTCGCATATCGACTACGCCTATACGCTGGTGTTTTTGGCTGCCGTTTGTGTCTTTTTTTCCACCTTGGGATTAAGTTTTACCGAGTCCGGAATGAAATTCGAAGCGCTGCTGTTTGAGTCGGTATCGGCATTTGCTACCGTTGGTTTGAGTATGGGCATAACGCCGGCGCTAACTACAGCAGGCAAAATAATAATTATTACCGCCATGTTTATCGGTCGAATCGGACCGCTTACTTTAACGCTTAGTTTTATGAGCAATCCGCACAAGGACAAAGTTTATTTTTCGAAATCGGATGTATTGGTAGGTTAAACTAAAAATGCATAAACATTACTTTACAAGTTCATAAAATTCAAACGTATTGCAAGTAGCTGATTTTATAAGTTTTCGAGCAAAACATCGATTTTCATATAGTGCAATAAAATTTACAACAAGAAGTCGTATAGTACCGTTCCTACGATTTTATTAAAGCTATTTTTTAACATTCGTAAAAAAACCAATAATCAACATAACTATTTAATTTTTAGTAAATTAAATAGTTATTTCGAAAATAAAACATGTTGAATAACATAAAACAGCACCTATTTTTACTATTTATTGAACTTTTTTTCGCTTTTATCATTTTTTTTTGATGTTGTAATTAACTGAATGTTAAACGAATGAACAAACGAACCGGAATACGGTAAATTAAGCCAGACAAACCAAATTTGGTAAATTTATTTAAAGTTCTTACTTTTGTACAATAGTTATAATTAAACACAAGCCAAATTGCATTAATCATAATCGTAAGTTTGTAAATAAATTCCCAATTTATTATTAACCAAATTATTAGCCTCTGTAACAACTCTACACTTTTTTTAGAAAATGTTTGCTGAAGTTTTAAAAACCAAGCAAGCGATTGTTGAACCAAAATTTCTTTTATGAAGAAGTTAGTTATTGTTATTGCATGCGGTATAATTGCAGCAGCCCTGCCTAAAAATACCGGCGCATCGGCCGGCACAGGCGAAGATAAGGCGATTGATTTAACGATTGGCGCCGAAAATCTGCTCGAAATAACCGATTTAACAGAACTTGAATTGACCAAAGAAAACTTATTAGCAGTAATAAAGTATTTCAAAATTGCACATCCGGAAATTGTTTATAAACAAGCCATGTTGGAATCCGGAAATTTAAACTCGTGGTTGTGCCGACAGCACAACAATTTGTTTGGAATGTATCAGCCGAGTTGGCGCGAAACCGCTTCAAGCGGAAGACAAAAGCACGGATATGCTTCTTTTTCGCACTGGACCAAATCGGTTGAAGACTACAAATTGTGGCAAAACTTAAAACAATCGGAAACGAATTACATGAATTACCTTGAAAAACGAGGTTATTCGGAAAACGAAAAATATTCGAAAATTTTAAGTAAAATTAAATTACCGGCAACTGTTGATTTCAGAATTAAGAAACAGCATTAATACAGACGTAGCTATAAAAAAAAGATTTCGGCGATTTTTCGTTCGAAATCTTTTTTTTATACCAAACCATTAGCAAAATGCCTTTTGAAATGTTTGGTATAATGCCGATGGATTAGCATGTTACGAAAATTTATTTTCGGTTACATGATAACCATTCGGTATTAATAGGTTCCTACGTACCGTTCTTGGTTAAATATTTTATTTATTATGTTTTCGGGGTTTAAGTAAATTCGGCGCTTAAACGATTTGTATTTTAGGTTGGCATCCGAATTATTCATCGAAAAATCGGCCCAATCGTACAACTGCCACCCTAAGCCTTTGCTTACCGTAAGTCGGTCTATTTCTTTTTCAATACCTTCTTTAGCTTTATTATTAAGGTAGTTAAGCCCAAAGCCCAACAATTGCAAATTGTTTTTGGTTTCATAATCGAGTACATGTGCCAACTCATGCCCTATTACACCTATTTGTGCATTAAACGGCACATTTTCAAGCAATAACCCAAAATCCTTGTGCCTATGAATATCAATTACAATTTCGTAACTTCTCGACTTTACAAAATCGAATACGGTGCTTATTTCAGGGCGACAAGCCATGGTGGTTTTAATGTCTTTCAATTTAAACTCGATGTGCACATTTTTTAATTCGGGAAAAAACGATAAAGCAACCAAACATTGTAATTCGTACTTTTCGGGCAATATTTTATGCAAGCCGTATGCTACATTCAACTTTTCTTTAAGCGGCAAATAGTCCGATTCGGTAAAATTTCGAGTAGGTTTAAAAACAACCTGCATGCTGTCGGGTTCTTGCAACCCAAACACCGAAAAAACAACTATGAAGCAGGTTAAAAGCATGATACTAAGTTTTAAGCATTTATAGTTTGTACGTGCTGTACGAAACAAATGTTTGATTATTCGTTCAAATTGCTTGCCTTTTTTACACTTTAATGAAAAATGCTTAATTTCTTTTTGCAAACTTACTTAAAGCAACTTTCGTTTTTTTTTTACTTTTGCCGTACTTACTTCAAATTAAATAAGAATAAGTGATTAATTGAATTTAAACACGTAACAAATTTTCCGAAACTATACGTTATGCTACTATTTCTAAATAAAAAAAACATTTTTAACGTTGCCGGCTTTTTATTGCTTGCATTTTATTGTACTATTTCCGATGTGCAAGCACAAAACAGCAATTCCGATGCACAAAAAGCCGACGATTTGGCAGGTTTTCTGTCGGGAACAATTAAACCGGGTTCACGTTATGCAAAGTTCGAAAAATCGGAATTCTACATAAAACATAAAAAAGAAATGGCTGCCGCTTTCGGGAAAATTAAAAAAGAAGACTTAGACCCGATTAAAAACTGGATTTCGACCCAAAAAATATCCGATTCGAAAGACCCGGAAACGGTTTTTTATCCTTTTTCCGGTCCGGATTTTTTATACGTCGATGTATTTTATCCGAATGCTAAAAAATTTATAATGATTGGTTTGGAAGAATTAGGCACCGTGCCCGATGTAAGTAATTTATCGGACGAATCGGTTGCCGGATATTTGGAAAATGTGCGCTACTCGCTCCGATATATTAATAAAGTAGGCTATTTTATTACCAAGCAAATGACCGAAGATTTTAAAAATATTAATTTCGACGGTGCTACGCAATTATTGCTTTACTACATTGGCAAGCAAGGTTATACAATTACCGACCTTAAATTAATTTATATAAACGACTTAGGAGTAGCAATTCCCGGAACTCGCCCGGCAAAACGCACCGTTCAAGGAATTAAAATCGATTTCAAAAAAGAAAATGAAGCTACAAAAAATATTTTTTACTTTTCGTTTAATCTTTCCGACGAAAATTTTAAACAAAAGCCGGAATTTTTTACCTTTGTCTCAAATTTTGGGAACAAAGTTGCCTACATTAAATCGGCATCGTATTTAATGCACAGCGACGAATTTAGTACTTGCCGAAACATAATGCTTAGGCAATGCACTAAAATTCTTCAGGACGACTCGGGAATTCCTTATCGGTTCTTCAAAAAAAACAATTTTGAAACCGCATTGTACGGTACGTATACCAAAACAACAAAGGATTTTACCTATGGTTTTCAGCAAGATTTAAAAGATGCCGTTGCAGAATCGGACTACTACAACACGCTCGACTTTAGGTTGGGCTACAACGAGTGGAACAACGAAACTGTGCTAATGTATGCAATAAAAGGCAATAAACCAATTGCTTATACCGAGCCCAAAAACAAAACCAACGAGGTTCGTTTTAGGGTGCAAATACTTACTTCGAATGCCGAACTTAGTGTAAAAAACCAAGTTTTCGAAAACCTTGCCGACGTAATGAAATATACGGAAAACGGCGCATTTAAATACACGCTGGGCAATGAAAAAACGCCCGAAGCGTGCGAAAAACATAAATCGGCGGCTATGGCTGCCGGTTTTAAAGGTTATTTTACCGTGGCATTCAATCATGAGGTTCGCATTTCTATGGACGAAGCGCTTCGTTTAATAGGAAGATAATTATGGCAAACTATTCAATTCGCGATTTAGAAAACATTACGGGCATAAAAGCGCACACCATTCGCATTTGGGAAAAACGGTATAACTTATTCGAACCCACACGTACCGAAACCAATTTGCGGCGCTATACCGAAGCCGATTTGCGTAAACTGTTAAATATAAACATACTGAACAATTCGGGCTACAAAATTTCGGAACTTGCAATATGCAGCACTGCTGAACTAAACGAGCGTGTTTCCAAACTCGATTCGAAACTCAATTACCACAACCAAACCATTGATTTTCTGACGGCTGCAATGATTGATTTAGACCTTGACCGAATTGAAATGCTGCTCTACAATGCCGAATACAAAATTGGTTTTGAACAAACGTACAAAGAAATTTTATACCCATTTTTGGCAAAAATTGGCATTTTGTGGCAAACGGGAGTTATTGAACCATTCCGCGAGCATTTTGCAAGCAACATTATACGACGAAAAATTATTGGTGCTATTGAAAATTCGCGGTTTAAACCTCGACATAATGCTCCAACTGCCGTGTTGTTTTTGCCTGAGCACGAATTGCACGAATTGGGGCTGCTTTATTACGAATATTTGCTTAAACGCGAAGGATTTAAAACCATTTACTTAGGTCAAATTGTGCCCTTTATAAATTTAGTTGAATTGGCAAAACTAACCCGGTTCGACCTAATGATTTGCTCGCTAACCATGCCTTTTCCAAAAAGTACGCCTGAAACTTATATTGAAGCGTTGCTGAAGGATTTGCCCGGAAAAAAAATATTGGTAACCGGCATGGCGGCGCAACAAGTAAGCTTAAGTGCCGAAAACTTGCATATTTTCAAAAACCCCGATGCTTTAATTGAATTACTTAATGCGTTATACTAAAAACACTTACTCTTTGCCCGAAACTTTTTTGGGGTTTTTGCTTAAATACTCTTTCCAACTTTTGGGTTTTTCTTCTTCGGTATCAATATTTTGGTTGTAGTAATGGCAAACTGC
>JAIFNC010000111.1 GCA_020047935.1 Bacteroidota bacterium | reverse complement strand
TTCTTGATATAGTATGCACCATTTCCTTGAAAAAATGCATAAAATATGCTTTTGTAAAAATATCAAATGTTTTTGTAAAAACAAAAAATTCCTGTGTTATTTTTTTGCAAAACCTTAACTATGAAAATTCAAATTATCCAACGGACTAATTATTTTTGTTTTGGCTGTTATTGCAACATGCGTGTACCTTTCGGTAGTTTTTATACTGCTATGCCCAAGCAAATCTTGAATATATCTTATATCAACTGCATTTTCGAGTAGGTGTGTAGCAAACGAATGCCGCAACGAGTGCGGTGTAATTTGCTTTTTAATCCCGGCTTTGCGGGCTGCATTTTTTACTACATTCTCTAAACTTGTTTCGCTGTACCGCCCTCCTGTTGCCCCTTCAAACAAATAGTCTTTGGGTTGGTAGGTTTCAATATACTGCGCAAGCAGGTTTTTAAAGGCATCCGCAAGCAGGGTTTGGCGGTCTTTTTTGCCTTTGCCTTCGCGTACAATTACCACGTTGCGGGCAAAATCAATGTCGGTCAGTTGCATGTTTAGCAATTCGCTGCGCCGCAAGCCCGAGGCATACAACAACGCAATCATGTTTTTGTGCTTCAGGTTTTCCGTACTTTCAATCATTTTCAGCACTTCGCCCGGCGAAAGTACCGTAGGCAATTTTTTTTCCTGCTTTGGGCGCAGTACCGCTTGCCGTTCAATTCGTCGCTTCAAAACATAGGTGTAATAAAACTTTACCGCATTAATTTGGTTGTTCAAATAACTGCTCGACAGCTTTAAATCGCGTTTGCAATGCACCAAATATTTCCGTATTGCTTCGTCGGCAATGGTTTCGGGTGCCGGGTAATCGAAATATTTCAAAAACGAAAGCCACGCATTCGCATAATTTTTTATGGTTGTTGGCTCAAAATTGGCTTGTTGCAATGCCAATTTTATTTCGGCAGCAAAAACCGAAGTTAATCGACCTTCGGCACGCAGATTATTGGCTGTTTGGTCAATATTGGCGGTTAAGTCCGGTTTGCCGGTGCCGGTTTCGAAAACAAACACGCTCGGTTTACGTAAATTATAATGCTCAATGGCAAGTTGTTTAAGCGGTTTTGCGTATGGGTCGGTTTGGTTTTCGAGTTCGGCTATAAGCAATTTCAGTTGGGTAAGGGTAAGGTTTGCAATAGCATGGTTTTCGAACCCCAAACCAAATTTAAGCACTGCAAAAAGTCGGTTTTCGGGTTCATTTATATTGTCAAGTTCGGGCAAGAGTTCGGCAGCCGATACCGTATAGTTTTCAGCGTGTATTTTGTAGCTTGGGCTAAGTTTGAAAAGCATTTTCTGCTTGCCCAGCACTTTTTCGTAATAAAATTTTATGGCACTAATTAAATGCCGAGTAGCAGTTTCCGATAATTTGAAACTTACAATTTCGTTTTCAATATAGTCTTTAATTTGCGTGTAATTAATTTCCGATATTAGTTGCGTTTGCTCGAAACATTGCACAAATTTTCGAAAATGCGGCAAATAACATTCTAAGGTATTAACGCTATAATTTTTCATTGTAAGGCTTTCAATAAAAAGTTTTACGGTAGCATTGGTTTCTTGTTCGGCAAGGCTTTGCTGAAACGATTCTTCGGCTACAACGCCAAACCCCGACAACGCGTTTTTCACTTGCATATAAACCATGTTTTCGCCCTTAAAAACCCATTGCTTTTTTTCGCGCTGCCAAAAACCATTTTCTAAGTTTCGCATGGCTTGCCATAATTGTGTGTGGTGCGTATGTTTCACAAAAAAACGCTTGTGTTCTTTGTCAATAGCAATGGTTGCGCTTAAATTTTGCGGCTCGGTTTTTTCTTTTTCAGGTTGAAGTTCCGGGTTTGTTGCTTCAACTTGGGTAACTGCCGGTATTTCAGGTTTTTGTTCTTCGGCAGGTGTTTTTTCTTCCGCCCCAAGCACAATAAGCTCCGGAAACAGCAGTTTCAATTGCGCAAACGCCTCGTTGGTATAAGGCAAGTACCAACATAGGTGGGTTTTCGAATACGTAAAACCGGCAATACTGCGCAACTTTTCTATATCGCCGGCAGCAAACGGATGATGAACACATATTTTCGGAACCCCCTTATATAAAAACTTACTAATTTGCATATGCTTGAATTTTGAAGCACGAATATAAGAATTTTGAATGAAGAATTTTGAATTTTGAATGATAAATTTTGAATGACGAATTTTGAATGACGAATTTTGAATGAGAAAATGGCAAATTTCGAATAAAAATCCGTGTTAATCATACTCTCCGTACTTATGCTTGCTCTGTTTTTGGCTTCGACTACTGCTTTTGGTCAGCCGGTGCGTTATAATTGGAAAGACTACGGAGTTAGTTTTGCCATACCTAAAACCCACAAAATAATTACCAACACCGCCGATGAGTTTGAGTCGGGCGATACCCAAACCCGGCTCGAAATGTATCCGTTCAAAGATGCCGAAGATATGTCGTATAGTTTTAAACCTATGCAATAATACTTTTTATACTTAAAAAAAGCAAGCTCAATGTGAGGCTTGCTTTTTTTATGGAAAACAGCACCAAATATACGCTTGTATTATTGCAATCCTGTGAAAAACTAAAACTGCTTCATGGTTTTTTGCAATATATGTCCGGCTGCAAAATTTTAATAGCTAACAATATACGGGTTTTAAGGAGAAATTGAGGTTTCACACGGTATACCAAATAGTAAACCTAAAACAACACGTACAAAATCTTTCCTTTCAAATTATACGCTAACATAATCCACTTTCCATTTTCTTCAAAAAAAAATAAGATTGGCAGAAGGAACAGCGGTTGTGAATTTTGAAGCGAGTTTTGAATTTAAGCATAAGTGCAAAACAAACTTATTGCACCGGAAATACGAAGCCGACTACATTTTACTATTGTTTTTTTTCCCACTTCAACAAAAAAGCCTACTTTAGCGCATCTAAATTTCAGCATAAAAAACAAGTATTTTGGCAACAAATTTTGAAACCTACATAGCAAAACGCTTATTTTTTTCGAAAAATACCAATAAGCAAATTTCCACTTCGCCGCTAAAAATTGCGGTTGGCGGAATTGCCGTGGGCATTGCGGTTATGATTTTGTCGGTTGCCATTGTTACCGGTTTTAGTGCGCAAGTACGGGGAAAAGTTATTGGGTTTGGTTCGCATCTAACCATTACCAATTTAGACAATAATAATTCGTTGGAAACCAACCCTATTTCGAATACGCAAGCTTTTTTGCCTGAACTGAAGCAATACTCCAACGTTAAACATGTGCAACAATACGCCATAAAAGCCGGTATAATTAAAACCGACGAAACCATACAAGGTGCAATGCTTAAAGGTGTTGGTACCGATTTCGACCCAAGTTTTTTTGCTCAAAATTTAGTCGCCGGCGAATTATTCAATTTGTCTGATACTGCCCGAACAAACGATGTGCTAATTTCGCAGCAATTGGCTACGTTGCTTAAACTTAAAGTAAACGACCAACTGCTAATGTATTTTGTGCAGCAACCGCCACGCCATAGGCAGTTTACCGTAAAAGGTATTTACAGCACCGGCTTGGAAGAGTTTGATAAACTATACGTATTGTGCGATATTAAACACATTCAGCGTTTGAACGACTGGCAAACTGACCAAATTACGGGTTTTGAAGTAAGCCTGAACAATTTTGATAAGATTGAAGAAGACGAGTTGTATATTCAAAATAATTTTGCCTACCAATTTAATGCCGATGGCAGCCGTTTGCGTGTAAAATCGATTGTCAAAATTTATCCGCAAATTTTCGATTGGCTCGAACTTACCAAGGTTAATGTTTGGGTTATACTTGTTTTAATGCTTGCCGTTGCGGGCTTTAATACCATATCCGGCGTGCTTATTTTAATTCTGGAACGCACTACTACCATTGGCGTACTTAAAGCGGTGGGTGCAAGCAACAAAAGCGTTCGAACCATTTTCATTATTCACGGTTCGTTGCTTACCTTAAAAGGCTTGCTAATTGGCAATGCCATTGGTCTTGCGGTGGTTTTTTTGCAGTTGCATTTTAAGCTTATTCCGCTCGACGAAACGGTGTATTACGTAAATGCAGTGCCGGTACAATTGCATCTAACGCATTGGTTGTTGCTTAATGCAGGAACCTTTCTGTTTTCGGTAGCTGCCTTGGTGCTGCCATCTATGTATATTTCGAAAATTAAACCTGCCGAAGCTATTAAAATTTCGTAGTCTTTTTTTTAAAAATTCTATCCGGTTTATATAAGTAACCCCGCTCAATTGGCGGGATTACTATTAACACATCCACCTAAATTTTTCTATCTTTTTATAATGAAGTTACGATAATACGCAGCACATTTTATTGAATAATACCGATTGCTCTTTCAACTTTAATTGTTCATCGTAAAAAAAAATATTATTATGAGTTAACTCATTGGCAGATAAATTAGTCGACAATGAATTTTCGTGTTTCCATTCCTTCCGCATTACTAATCTTAATAAAATAGATTCCTTTTGAAAAACGGCTGTCGATTTCGAGCCTGAGCGTTGTATTTTCAGCTTCTTTGGTCAAAAGTAATTCGCCTTTTATCGAATAAATTTGTATCAACGGGTTTTTCATGTTTTCAGGCACTAATACATTTAATACCCTTTCTTTTGTTAATAGTGTCGGAAACACCTGAATTAATTGCAAATTTTCAGTATTCAGCGCACTTGAGGTTGAATTACCGGGTTCAGCATTCGGATTTTCAGTTCCATAAACTTCAAATTCGTAAATTGAGTACCCCCAAGTGGTTGTTCGTGCGGTGCCATAAAATCGAATATACCGCGAACCGCCTTTTAAATTATCGAAAACATCGGTTCGAGCTCCATTGGCCATATTCGTTTTTTGAACTACGGTAGTCCAGTTTACCGCATCGTTCGATTCTTCAATTCTATAATCTTTTGCACTTGCCACTTCCCAAATAAGTACCACTTTTTTAATGTCGTAGCGTTTGCCCAAATCAATTTGGTACCATTGCGGATCGGAGTATGGGCTCGACCATCGGGTAGCAAGGTTTCCATCAATTGCGTTTTGTGGCAAATTGCCTAAACCTGCTTCGCTTGCAGAAACCAAAAAGGCTTTATTTAAAGCTATACTTGGTACTTTAATGGTTATGGTAACTTGAGCAGTACTTTTTTCGTTAAGGTCGGTTGTAACTGTAAGTAAAATAACGTGTTCGCCAATTGGCAGTTTAATAGTCGGATTTACTCCTGTTGCAATTTCAACATTGTTTTTGCTCCAGCTGTAGGCTGTTATGTTTCCTTTATTGGTGGTACTTTTCGACCCGTCTAAGGTAACATTTTCAGTACCATCGCCATCGGTATCGAAAAGTAGTTGCGAACTGCCTGCTTTTGCTTTCGGACCCGGATTTAAATCGTCGAGTGTAATTACTCGGTTATCGTTATAAACTTGATTAATCCAAGAAGC
>JAIFNC010000144.1 GCA_020047935.1 Bacteroidota bacterium | reverse complement strand
TTATAATTATCGAAAATCAAATTCAGGATTTCGAAAAACATTTTTGGAATCCGGTAACCGAATTGGAATAAGCTTATTTTTTTCGTCGGTTATTCTGAATTTTATCGCCCTTTGTTTTAGGCTTCTTGTATTTTTGAGCAATTTCACGCTTGTAACTTCCACCCAAATTCACCTTTTTGTTTTTTTCTTTTTTCTCGTGAAAAGCCGGATTTTTTTCCTCTTTTCGCTCGTTTCGGTTATAATTTTTTGTTTCGCCGGTTTCAGGGCGTTCTTCGGGAGTTAATCGCGATTCAACTTCAACTTCTTCCGGAAGTTCAAATTCCGGTATTTCCATTTGCATTAAGGCTTCAATAGCTTCTTTCCAAGGTTTTTCTTTTTCGGTGAAAAACAAAATAGCTTTACCATGCTCGGTTGCTCTGCCGGTTCGCCCAATGCGGTGCATGTAGTTTTCGGGGAAATGTGGAGTGTCGAAATTAATAACGTGCGAAATTCGGTCTAAGTCCAATCCGCGCGCCATTACATCGGTGGCTATAAGTACTCTAAACCTACCTCGTTCAAAGTCTTCCAACGATCTTATTCGGTAGTTTTGACTTTTGTTGGCATGAATAACACAAATTTCATGCGCCAAGCTTGTTTCTTCAAACGTTTCAAAAAGTCGGTCGGCAGATGCTTTGTTGCCTACAAAAACGAGCACTTTTTTGAAAATATGTTTATGCAGAAGCAAAAAGCGTAAAAAGTTGGCTTTGGTATAAAAGTTCGGAACTTCAAAACACGATTGTTCTATATTTTCCAGCGGAGTACCGCTAACGGCAATAGAAACTCTGGCAGGAGTTACAAAAATAGTATCGATAAGTTCGTGCACTTCGTCGGTCATGGTGGCAGAAAACATAATATTCTGTCGTCGTTCGGGCAGCATTTCAAAAATTTGCTGAATTTGTGGCCTGAATCCTAAGTCGAGCATCACATCGACCTCGTCGATAATTAGTTTCGAAACCGATTTGAGTTGAATAATGCGCGTAACTGCCAAATCGAACAAGCGCCCCGGGGTTGCAACCAGAATATCCATACCTTGAATGGCTGCCTTTTTTTGCGTATTAATATTTACTCCGCCATAAATGCCTAAGGTTCTTACATTCATGTACTTGGTAAGCTCTTTTATATAATCGGCTATTTGAATAACCAATTCGCGCGTAGGCACAACAATTAATATTCGCGGATTTAGTTCTTTCGAAAATTTAATTTCGCGCAGCAAAGGCAATAAATACGCCAATGTTTTGCCGGTACCGGTTTGTGCTATACCAACCACATCGCGCCCCGAGCGAATAAGCGAATAGGTTTCGACCTGAATTGGTGTTGCATGTGAAAAACCCATTTCGGTTACTGCGTTATACAGCGGGGTAGTTAAATTGAAATTTTCGAAAGCATTCATAGGTTAAAATTCAAAAGAAACGAACCTTAATTGGTTCTTAAACAGCCTGCAAAGGTACGATTATATTTTTAATTTATAGCTTTTTCCGGGTATAATTCATTTTGCTGAAAAGTATAAAAACAAACGCATTTAAGTTGGTTCAACTGTATTTGCAGGTAGTTTAGCAACTTCAACGAATCAAAAAACAAAACTAATAATAATTACATTTTTGGAATTTTGGTTAAATTTGAAATTTTGTGTTTATTTAATCATACTTGGCATAATTTTTTCATTAATTATTAAAACTAATGAATTTAAGGAAAATGAAAAAGTTTACATGGTTGCTTTCCATAATTTTTTTTGGAGCAATATACACCACCGGATTTTCGCAACAAGCGTTAATAAGCAATATTGACCTAATATACAATGCGTTAAACGAAGACCAAAAAAGTCGTTACAACGGGGCTGAAAAGTTTTTTATGAAAGCCGAAGAGCTTGAAGGTTCGATAATTACTGAAGACGATAAGCTTGCACCGCTTTATAAGAAAAAGCTTAAAAAAGGCGAGAAAAAAGCCGACCAAGCTAAACTGTTGCGCATTCAGCAAGCCCAAGAACTTGAAAATGGTTACGCTGCCATGTATAAAGTTTGCTCCGATTTTTTGAATGCATTAGAGTATCCGTATGAAGAGTATAAGAAAAAAGCAAATGAAAAAATTAACGAAGCCGATGTAGAATGGGCTGCCGGCAAAAGTTTGCTTACTCCAATAGCTGCGCTTACGCCTAAAGAATTGAAAAAAACATTATATAGCGAAATTAAAAAGAATTTGTCGGCTTCGAGCCAATATAAAATTAGTTCGCTGGAGAAATTGGTGGCGGCATATCAAATTTATTTAGACCAAAATGCCATTAAGCGTGCCGAAGAAATGGAGAACAGAATTTGGCAAAATGCAATAAACCGCAATACGCTTAATTCTTATTCAATGTATTTATCCGAATACCCAAACGGCAAATTTGCCGAAGAAGCACGCAAAAAGGTTACCGATTTGGAACTGATTGAAAAAAACAAAAAAGTAGATAAGTCGAAAGTTAAAATTACGTATACAGTTCAAATATTGGCAGTTAAAAAGCAGGTTAACGAGAAAAAATTACGAAAAATTTACGAGAAAACCACCGAAATTAAAATGCTTACCGATACCGATGGGTTGTTTAAATATAGAGTGGGCGAATATGCTAAATTTGACCAAGCCAACATTGTTTTGAGCAAAATTAAAGAAAAAGGCGCTTTTATTTTGGCATTTAAAGATGGAGTTAGGGTTGAAATAAAAGAAGCAAAAACACTGGAATAGAAAATTAACAATTTTATAGCGTTAATAAATACTTGGCTTCCAACTTATCGGAGGCCAATTGTTTTTTAAGTGCTTCGGCCGATTCGAATTTTATTTCGTCGCGAATTTTTTTTACAAAATAAACTTCAATTATTTCTTCATATATATTCGAATCGAAATCGAAAAGATGCACCTCGATGCTTAAATTGGATGTATTGAGCAGGGTAGGGCGGTAGCCAATATTAAGCATGCCGCCGTATGTGCCGGTTACTGTTTTAACCTTTACCGCATAAGCGCCGTTTTTGGGTAGTATTTTATGGGCTTCCGAAAGTTTTAGATTGGCAGTTGGAAAACCCAAGGTTCTGCCTATTTGGTTGCCATAAATTACGGTACCTTTTAGCATATAAAAACGATTCAGGTATTTGCTAACCTTTTCTATATTGCCTTCATACAATGCGTTGCGTATTTTAGACGAACTTATATTTTCATCGCCAAAGCCAAATGCTTCACATTTTTCAATCGAAAAACCGTACGGTTCGCCACATTCGCGCAATTTGGCAAGGTCGCCTTCACGGTTTCTTCCAAAATGATGATTAAAACCAACTACCAAGTGCTTAATATGAAGTTTTTTAACCAGAATTTGTTCAATAAAATCGCAAGCGCTGAGTTTTGCAAATTCTAAGGTAAACGGAATAATAACTAAATGATTAATGCCTATAGTACGCAGAAGTTCAATTTTTTCGTCGAGGGTAGTAAGCAACTCGATTTTATGGTTTGGGTTTATAACCGAACGCGGATGCGGAGAAAAAGTCACCACCACCGATTCGGAAGATAGCTCGGCTGCTTTTACCAATAAATGTTTGAGTATTTCGAAATGCCCTAAGTGTATACCATCAAAAGAACCAACGGTAACAACTGCATTTTGAACCGAATATAAATCGAAATTATAGTGTACATGCATAATTGTAAAGGTAATATAAGCCAAAAGCTATGGTTTCATAAAAACCAAAGGTATCGACTTAACGTATAATTTTGAGCAAAAATAATAATTAGCCGCCAATTTTTAAAGTGGCTACAAAACCGACCAAACCCAAAGCACCATAAACAACGCTGCAGAGCTAAAAAGATACAAAAAACTAATGCGTTGCACTTTCCGTTCGTGAATAAATGTGCGGTTCTTTGTTTTAATAAAAAGTACAATAGGAATAAGAATAAATGTAATAGCTCCTTGAATTGCCAGCCAATAATAGTCGGATGTAAAATAGGTAAACAACGCAACAAGCATAAGGGTAACCGTATAGGGGAACCATGCTGTGCGGAACTTAAACAAAAACTGGCTTGTGGGTATTTCAACAAATCGGCGCGACCAAGTGGTGTTTATAAATAAATTATTGGCCAACCAACCAACCAAAACTAAACCAAGAACTGCCAAACCAAGTATAAGTATCCGTATTCCTGTTCCTATTTGCAACGAATTTAATGCCATTCCAATCCATTCGCCGGTTTGTGAGCCGGCAAGGAGAGCGCCGGCAAAAAAACCAATGCCGTACAAATAGCCCCATAAAAAAAATAGCTTACTTGTTCCTTGTCTGCCGGCAAAGTACGCTTGAAATTGTTGGAACAATATAGCAAAAAACAAGGTAATTAAAGGTGGAATTCCATAAACCATTACTTTAGCAAAACTATCCCACAATACCGAATTTTCAACATACAAAACACTAAATTTAAAATTCCGAAATTCGGAATCGAAATTCAGCCCGTTAAGCAGAATTTTAGTAAATACCATACTAACCGTAAAATAAAACAGAAACCAAAAAATATTCATCAAAATACCATTAATTGAATCAATATAGGCATACTCCATTTTTTTTAAGCTCAGTTCAGCGCGTTCTTTATCTATCTGCTTGTGCTTTATATAATTAATTCCTTTAGCGGTAGAAACAATTTCAACTTCAGCTTTTGTTTCGGGTTGCAGAATTTCCGGTTTTCGGAGCGAATTTAAATAGCGTGCCAAATCGGTAAATTCGATGGTTTTGAAATAGTTTTGATTACAAAAAACCAAATATTCCGAATCGGAATCTTTTTTAAGTACCAACATATTTTTATCGGAAAAAACATAGTTGAACAGCATGTTTTGTTCATTACATTCAAAAAGCAAGCTGTTTTTAGTCCAAACTATTTCCCACTCCGACTTTATAACTATACCTCGGTTCGAAATAATAAGCTTCTGATTTTCTTTATTGAAAATATATACTTTTCCCGAGCCGGTTGCATCGGGCTGAACTATTTCCATTGGTTCGTTCAAAAATTTCAACTCTTCTATTTTATGCAATATTTGCGGGCGCAGGTTTGCTATGTATGGTTCTAACATAATCGGAAAATTATTTGTTTCAAATTTACAACTATTTGGGTATTTTGGAAAAAATGATGCGATAAATTCATTATTTTCGCACTTTATTCAAACATATACAAAAAATATGAAACAAACAATGTTGCTTTTTGCAGCAATTCTGCTGTTTACAGCCTGTTCTACCGAAAAAAACAATATCGTTATTACCGGAAAGTTTGATAAATTAAAAAATGTAGCCATCCGATTGTCTGAAATAGGTCCGGATTTAATTACCCCTTTAGACAGTTTAACCACCGATTCAACCGGCGCTTTCAGTTTTAATTATTACAGCGATTTTCCGAAATTCATACTTATTTCAACACAAAAGAATGGGCATATTGCGCTTATTGTTAAACCTAAAGA
>JAIFNC010000330.1 GCA_020047935.1 Bacteroidota bacterium | reverse complement strand
CTACTGCTTTCAGTAAACCTAAAGTAATGGAAATTGTTCTTCCGGAGAAAGCTCCTGAAGAAGTTAATAAAGATAAAGGACCGCAAGCACTTGATGCAAGGATTTTGAACTTGCTTTTGGGAGGAAATGACAGTATTTACTATTACATTGGGAAACCACCGATGAACGATGAGGACGTGAAAAAAATCAGTCCTAATTTGATGAAATCGGACTATAGCAAAGACGGTATCCGACGCATTGTTCTTAAAATGAACATGCCGCTGTACGAAAGAGTTGATTCGGCAACCCAAAAAGTGGTTACCGGAGACCTCAAAATATCTACTGACTCACTGCAAAACTTAGTTAAAGAATACAAGAAATATGATAAAATCGGACCAATCGTGATGATAAAAGCGAATACAAAGGCTAAGTACAAAAATATTGTAGACGTAATTGACGAAATGGCTATTTGCAGTGTTGCCCGATACGCTTTTGTAGATATTAATATTTACGAAGTTAAGTTATTACAAACGGCTGGAACTACTGTACTTCCTGTACAGAATAACCCTTAATAATTATCGCTATGGCAAAATTTGTAGATAGTTTCGATGATATCGTATTCGAGTTTCGTAATAAAACTTACGGAGCATACGAGTTAAGAAAAAAATACCCAAAACGCGGTACGATTGCGCTTTTAATTTCGTTGGTAATTCTTGGTACGGCTGTTGGTGTGCCTTTAATGGCAAGCATTATGAATCAACGTGCGCACGATGCCTATATTGAGAAAACGGTTAGTTCTGAAATGACCAATATTGAAAAGGTTGAAGAAGACCAGACCCCGCCGCCTCCACCACCGCCACCACCACCTGCTGTTGCAGCAGTTAAGTTCGAAGCGTTGGAAATTGTGGACTCAATTACTGAACCTGAGGTTGTGCTTGCAACTATTGATGATATGAAAGATGCAGCAAATACAGCACCGGTTGATACAACTGAAGAGGTTGTAATAGTTGAAGAGGCACCTGTGGTAGAACAAGTGTTTGAAGCATTCGAAATTCAAGAGCAGCCCTCGTTTCCGGGTGGTGAGCCGGGATTGAAAAAATATATTGCGGAAAACATTAAATACCCAACCGATGCATTGGAAAACAATATTCAAGGTGCTGTATACATTCGTTTCGTTGTTACCTCTTCCGGTTATGTTGGCGAGGCTAAGGTGTTAAGGAGTGTCGACGAGTTACTAGATAAAGAGGCTTTGCGTATTGTAAAAGCGCTTCCAAAATGGTCGCCGGGTAAGCAAAACGGTAAACCTATCAGTGTTTGGTTTATTGTTCCAATTAAGTTTGTGCTGCAATAAATTTTACGCAAATTGTTAAAAAAGAGGATATCCTAAAAAGATGTCCTCTTTTTTTGTGCTTATTTTTTTAGGTTTTTATACCAACTGTTTATTAATGTGTTTTACTAACTGTTTGGTAATATGGTTTTAAAGGAACATTGTGTGGTTCGAAATTCGAAGTATTGATTGTAATTCTTTGCATGAACAATAATTCGCTGTTTTTTGAAAAATTATCGATTTCTTTTATGGAATTATTGAAAGGCTTGCATCTTATAATAAACCAAAAAGTGCATTCGGTAATAGAAAGCAGCAAAAGTTAATTGTTACATTCAATTTTATAAACCTTTAAAACTTATTCTTATGAAAAATTTTGCAGATAGTTTCGACGACATCGTATTCGAATTTCGTAATAAAACTTACGGAGCATACGATTTGAGAAAAAGGTATCCGAAACGCGGTGCCGCAGCCTTGTTAATTTCGCTTACTATCTTGGGAACAGCGGTTGGTGTGCCTTTGGTAGACAGTTTTATGAGCCGACAAAATTGGGATAATTATATTGGTACAGATGTAGTTGCCACAATATCAGATATGGATATTCCTAAAGATGAGCAAATGGTGCCGCCGACTCCTCCGCCTCCTCCGCCATCAGTTCAAGCAGTAAAATTTGAAGCCATCGAAATTGTTGATTCAATTACAGAACCCGATATTCAGATTGCTACCGTTGATCAATGGAAAGAAATTGCTAATACCACGCCTGCCGATACTTCGGAAGTGATTGTTTTAGTGAATGAACCTCAAATAGTGGAAATGCCGGTTGAAAGTTTTGACCTTGATGAACAACCGTTGTTTCCGGGTGGAGAATTGGGGCTTAAAAAATTTATTGCTGAAAATATTAAGTACCCAACAGAAGCAATGGAAATTAATATTCAAGGTGGCGTGTATATTCGTTTCGTGGTAACCGCTACAGGCGAAATTGGTGAGGCTAAAATATTGCGCGGAGTTCATGATTTACTGGATGAGGAAGCATTGCGAATTGTAAAATCGCTTCCAAAATGGACACCCGGCAAAAAAAACGGAAAACCAAAAAGTACTTGGTTTATTGTACCTATAAAGTTTGTATTGCAATAAAAACTACCGAATTAAAAAAGGAGGATATGCGAGGAGCTATCCTCTTTTTTTGCTCTTGTTGATATATTGTGTGCTAAGGTGTAACGCTTTTAAATTTAATTTCCAATTTGTGGTTTGTAAATAAATGCTAACTTTGCTGTTATTACAACCAAAACAAGTACGCTTACAGGCGTTTTTGAATATGTTATAAGTTGTTGAAATTGAATTGCTTAATTTAAAATAGCGAAAATGAAAGTATTAGTTGTTGAAGATGAGCCTAAAGTTGCAATGTTTATAAAGAAAGGTTTGGAAGAGCAAGACTTTGAAGTTAGTGTGGCTTACGATGGTGAATTGGGGCTGGCACTTTCAAAATCCGGCAACTTCGACATTATTCTGCTCGATTTGGTAGTTCCGTTTATTAATGGGCTGCAGTTGTGTCGATTAATCAGGCAAACAAACCGACAAGTGCCAATTTTAATGGTTACCGCTTTGGGTACGCTCGACGATAAATTGGCCGGTTTTGAAGCCGGTGCCGACGATTATTTGCTTAAACCTTTCGAATTTTCGGAACTTTTGGCACGAATGCGTGCCTTACTTAAACGGAATACCGGCGTAATACAAAGCGATAAATTGATAATGTATGCCGATTTGGAATTGAATTTAGATAAAAAAATGGCGGTAAGGCAAGGTAAGTCCATTCAGCTTACGGCAAAGGAATTTGCCCTGCTCGAACTTTTTATGAATAATGCAGGCAAAGTGCTTTCGCGCGAATATATAGCCGAAAAAGTGTGGGAAATAACCTTCGATACCGGCACCAATGTAGTAGATGTGTATGTGAATTTGCTTCGCAAAAAGGTAGATAAAGATTTTGCCGATAAACTGATTCATACACGTATTGGTATGGGCTATATTTTCTATGTAGAATAATACAAAATTTAAAATATTGGCATTTCGATGAAAATTCGTACGCAACTTACTGCGCTTTTTATAATTATTGTTACGCTGCTTATTGTATCGTTTTCATTTTATATTTATATTTTTTCGGCCAATTATAGGTACGATGAATTTAATAATCGGCTGCTTAATCGTGCTACATACTATGTTAAGCTTTTAATTGAAGTGGATGAAGTAGATGCCGGCGTTTTGCGTAAAATGGACGAAACTACTCCGCCTTCGTTGCCCAATGAAAAAATTATTATTTTTAACGACTATAACCGAATACTTTACAGCAGTGATGAAGGGCGTGTAATTAATTTCGATTCGCTTTTGCTCGATAGAATTAGGATTGAAAAACGCGTTACGTTTTCTGAAAACGGCTGGGAATTTTTGGGCATGTCGTATACCGATGAAGTTGAAGATTTTGTTGCAATTATTGCCGCCGAAGACCGTTTTGGACACCGTAAGCAATTGTATTTGAAGCAAGTACTTGTTTTGGGTAGTTTGTTTTCAATAGTTTTTGTTTCGGTGGTTGGTTGGCTTTTTGCCGGACAGGCATTGTCGCCCATTAAAAAGGTAGTGCAAAATGTTGAGCAAATTACCGCTTCGAACCTTAATTTGCGGCTCGATGCCGGAGCCGGAAACGATGAAATAGCGCTTTTGGTTAAAACTTTCAATAATATGCTTATCCGATTGGAAAAAGCGTTTACTACCCAAAAACATTTTATTGCCAATGCCTCGCACGAATTACGCACACCGCTTACCGCTATTTCGGGGCAGCTTGATGTGCTTTTGATGAAAGAAAGAACAGAAGCCGAATACCGAGCAACCATTAGTTCTGTGTTTGAAGATATTCGGAAACTTAGCCAAACTTCGAATAAATTACTGCTTATGGCACAGGCAGATAACGAAAAAGCAAGCATTCCGATGTATGAAATTAGAATTGACGAAATGCTTTGGGAGGCGCAAACTGAAATTAATAAACGGGCTCGCGATTTTAAAGTGCTTTTTCGTTTCGAAACTGAAACCCTTGAAAATGCACAGTTTACAGTTTTGGGAAATGAAGCCTTACTGATTACTTGCTTTACTAATATTATGGACAATGCTTGTAAATATTCGCATAATCATACGGTTACGATTCTTATAAACAATATTGAAAATCATGTAGTTATAAAATTTAGCGATATGGGAATCGGTATTGCGCCCGACGATTTAGACCATATTTTCGAACCTTTTTACCGTAGCCAATCGGTTATTGGGTATAAAGGTCACGGCATAGGTATGTCGTTGGTTAAAAGAATTATCGATTTGCACAAAGCCAATATTTTAATTGAATCGGAAATAGGAAAAGGCACCGAGGTAACCTTGAGTTTTAATTTGTATAATGCGTAGCTTTTATGAATCAAAAAAATCTGTTGATATATAAGGCTTCTGCAGGAAGCGGAAAAACTCATTTGCTTACGGCAACCTATTTAAAACTTGCGTTTCAGGCACCCGAAAGTTTCAAAAGCATATTGGCGGTTACTTTTACCAACAAGGCTTCCGAAGAAATGAAAAGCCGTATTTTGGAAGCACTCGAAGATTTATTTCGAAATGGCTGCAATTCTCCTTTTTACTTCGAAATTGCCGAGGCGTATCCTCAATTCAATGAAGCCGAAATTTCGAAACGTGCCAACCAAATATTAATTAATATTTTACATAATTATTCGCAATTTGCCGTTAGTACCATCGACAGTTTTGTGCAAAAAACCATTCGTTCGTTTGCTTTTGAAACCGGCTTGCGTGGCGGTTACCGCATTGAACTCGACGAACGAAAAGCGGTAGACGATTTATTGGAATTATTATATTCGTCGTTGCCCGAAAACACCGAACTGTTGAAAATACTCGTACATTTTTCGGAAGATTTAATTGCCGACGGTAAAAATTGGAACCCTAAAGAGCAACTTAAAGCCTTAAGTGCCGAAATATTTAAAGAAGAGTTTCAGCAATACACCGATTTTTTTGATGCCAAAGGTGAGTACAAACTCGTAATGAACGAATACTACAAGCAAATGCTGGCTATTCGAAATTCATTTACCAAGGAATTAAAGAGTTTTTCGAGTAAAGCAAAAGCAATATTCGAGAAAAATGGCATTTATGAAAGTCCGGAAGGAGCCAAAAAT
>JAIFNC010000305.1 GCA_020047935.1 Bacteroidota bacterium | reverse complement strand
GCAAACAACGAATCGTCCGTTGCCCTAATGTCAAATCCACTCAAATTGCCAATCTCGTAGCCTTTAATACCGCCTAAAATTTGCTCGTGAAAAGTTCCTATCGAATTATTGATTGACTTGTCTATTTGTCTAAGAATTTCAGTTTGAATCAGGCTTTCTTCATTAATTTCATTGAATTTAGCATCAAATATCAGTTTAATAGTATCAACTTTATTACTGTAAAAATTCTTTTTCGATACATTACTTTTTGCTTTTACATATGATTTATACAGCGTTGCAATGCAATTCAGCAAATGTTCATCTGAAATGAAATTGACATATTTATTTTCCACTTGATAGTATATTTAAGTTTCTAAGCTTAACATTTTCGGGATATGAGAAACTGAAAGAGGCTTGAATTAATTTATTATGAATAAATGTTTCAAATTCTAAAGCTTTCATAAGCTGTTTTGTTTTTACAAATTTAATTCAATTTAAGCATTTTACAAACAATTTGAAGTATTTAAACGTTTTTTCGGTTAGTAATTATTCACCGAAAGGAAGTTTATATCGTTGGACAAATTATTATATAAAGCTGTATTCCAAAAAAATACAAAGTTTCAAATACCGTTTAATTTATGTAATATTTTTTCCATTTCAACCCAAACAATTCAACAAAAAAATAGTTGAAAAATTTGCCGTAATTAACCAATAAAATACTACCTTTATTGGTCTTTTTATTGAATTTATTTATACACATAAAACAATTTTATGACACTCCTTTTGATTGAAGGTCCGATGCTGATTTTATCAGGATTTGTTGTCCTTTTATTAGTTTTTCTAATAATAAAATCGATTGTAATAGTAGGCGGCCGCGAAATGGCAGTTATGGAACGCCGTTGGTTTGGCGCAAATATGCCACAAGGCAGAGTGGTTGCTATGAATGGCGAAATTGGTATTCAGGCTCGAACCTTTGGGCCCGGATTGCATTTTGTTATTCCGTTTATTTTTAAGGCTCGCAACATTCCGTTTACAATTATCAGCGAACACGAAGTTGGTTTAATTGAAGCCATTGACGGAAATCCGGTGCCGCAAGGTAAAATTTTTGCTCGCATGACCAACGGTTGTAATTCGTTTCAGGATGGCGAGTCGTTTTTGTCGAATGGCGGCGAAAAAGGACCGCAAATTGATATTTTGCCTCCGGGAAATTACCGTATTAATACCGCACTTTTTAAAGTTAGAAATGTGCCGGTGCTGGTTATCAACAAAGGTCAGGTGGGTTTGGTTACCGCCATGGACGGCAACCCGATTATTCCCGGTCGATTGCTTGCACATTTTGTTGAAGGACATAAGAATTTCGAAAATGCCGAAGCCTTTTTGGAACAAGGCGGACAAAAAGGACCGCAAGCACAAATTTTGCTTCCCGGTACATACCGTATTAATACCGATTTGTTTATTGTTGAGAAATTTAGCGCTACCGTGGTTCCGGCAGGCAATGTTGGCTTGGTTACTGCACTCGACGGCGAGCAATTACCCGAACGAGAATACGTTGCCAAAACGGTTGACGGACACGATAATTACCAAAATGTTTCGAAATTTATTCATGCCGGCGGACAACGCGGACCGCAATTTGATGTACTCCGACCGGGTACGTATTACATTAACCCATTAATGTTTAAGGTTGAACTCGACGAGGTTGCCACCGTACAACGCGGACAAGTTGCGGTATTGGTTTCGAACGTGGGCGAAGAACCGGTGCAGCTTAAATATATAACCGATAAAGCCACGCGCGACGAAGCTGAAGAGATTGAGAAACGCTTGCAAGTTGGTATCGAGCGCTATGTGGTACCTAAAGGTTACCGTGGTATTCAGCAGGAAGTTGCAGGCCCGGGTATTTACTATTTAAACCGCCGAGCTTATTTGGCTTATATTATTGATACTACCAACATTACCATTGATTGGGACGAAACAAATGATACCAAATTTGACCCGTTGAAAGTTATATCGCGCGATGGTTTCGAATTAAGTATTTCGGTAAAAGTTATTATTCGCGTCCGCCCCGACCAAGCACCGTATATGGTTTCAAAAATCGGTTCAATTGATAATTTGATTTTGCACGTTATTCACCCAATGATTGACAGCAGTTTTAGAAATCAAGCCTCGTCGACCTCGGCCATGAATTTTTTGCAAGACCGCCAAGAAGAGCAGAAAAAAGCCGAAGAACGTGCCCAGTTGGAACTTGAAAAATATCATGTAGAATGCGTTTCGGTGCTAATTTGCCAAATTAGAATACCGCAAGATTTAATGGATACACAAACCAAAAAAATTATTGCGCAACAACAACTCGACATGTACACCGAGCAGCAAAAAGCTGAGCAAACGCGTATTGCAACCGAAAAAACAAGGTCGGAAGCCGAATTGCAAAAAAGCTTGGTTGAAGCTGAAATTGGAGTAAAAATTGCCGAACAAAACAAACAAAAAGCTATTAAATTTGCCGAAGGCGAAGCAGAAGGCATTAGAATACGCGCTGAAGGTGAAGCTAAAGGTATAAAAGCCATTGGCGAGGCCGAAGGTTCGAAAATTTTGGCTATCGGCGAGGCTACAGCAAAAGCTTACGAGTTGCAAAATGTAGCTATTGGCGGACAAGGAGTTACCGCTATTGAAATAGCCAAACAAATTGCATCGGGCAATATTAAAGTTACCCCCGACTTTTTGGTACAAGGCGAAAACAACATGGGCGGATTGCTTTCGGCATTTCTGACCAAGCAAATTGCCCGACCCGAACCGGAAGCGTAAAAGTTTTTGGATTAATAAAAAAACTCACAATTTATGGTTGTGAGTTTTTTTTGCACATTGAAAAAGCACAATCTATTATTAAAATGCGATTGAGGATTAACAAATTTTATTTTTGGATAAAATGCAGTAAATTTGTATTTTAAAAATAAAGTAGCAATGAAGAAGTTAGACATAGGCAATTCAGATTTTAAAAGCATAATTGAAAACAATAACTACTTTGTTGATAAATCATTATTTATCAAAGAAGTTATAGATAATCAAAGTCTGGTTATTTTATTGCCGCGCCCACGACGCTTTGGAAAAACATTGAATCTTTCAATGTTACAATATTTTTTTGATATCAATAAACCTGAAAATTCCAAGCTTTTCACCAATTTAAAAATTTGGAAAACAGAAAACGAAATAAAAAGCAAACAGGGGAAATATCCTATAATTTATTTAAGTTTTAAAGATGCAAAAGACCAAAATTGGGAAAAAACATACAAGTATATTGTAAATGAAATCATTAATTTATATTCAAAATACGATTTTCTATTAGAAAATGACATATTAAAACATCACGAAAAAAACACATTTAACAAAATACTCAATTCCGAAGCAGATAGTGTAGATTACGCCGAAAGTTTGAAAAGATTAAGCGAATATCTATATCGATTTTATAATCAAAAAGTTGTGATTTTAATTGACGAGTACGATACACCAATTCAAGCCGGTTATAACCGATTTTACGAAAATGCCATTTCTTTTATGCGCAATTTGCTAAGTGGTGCATTTAAAGATAATAAGTTCTTATATAAAGGTGTAATTACAGGGATTTTAAGAGTTTCCAAAGAAAGTGTTTTTACCGGATTAAATAATGTTAGCGTATATTCAATACTCGATGACGGATTTTCGGATAAATTCGGATTTACAGAAATTGAAACCAAACAAATTATTGCTGATTTTAATGTACCAACGGATTACGAATTAATAAAAAAATGGTATGACGGTTATAAAATTGGCAAAACCGGCGATATTTACAATCCTTGGTCTATTTTAAATTATGTTATCAGTTATGAGAGCGGATTTAAAACGTTTTGGGCAAATACGAGTTCTGATGAATTAATAAAAGAGCAAATTAATAAGAAGGACGCAAATTATTTACGAGAACAACTATTGAAACTTATTAATAACGAAACGATAGATAAAGAAATAGATGACAATTTTGTTTTCCCTGATTTATTTACAGACAAAGAATTATTATGGACATTATTGACGTTTAGCGGATATTTGACGTCGAAAAATAAGACAGGAAGAAAAACATATGATTTGGCAATACCAAATTATGAAGTTAAAACGGTGTTTCAAGATATTATACTTAAATGGTTGAACGCCGACGTAAATATAAAGCGTTCTACATTAATAGATACCACTAAATACTTAATAAATAACGAAATAGTTAAATTTGAAAAAGGATTTAGAGAAATAATTGGCGATACTTTTAGTTATTTCGATATAAACGGCGAACCGGAAAATGTATATCAATCGTATGTACTTGGATTACTCGCTATTATTGGCGACGATTACATAATTAAATCGAACAGAGAAAGTGGCGAAGGACGATATGATATTTTGTTAATACCCCACGATAAAACAAAATATGGAATTGTAATTGAAATTAAGCAGGTTAATAAAGATAAAAACGATGATATTGAGGTATTTAATAAAAAAATAAACGATAAGTTAAAAGAGGCAATAAAGCAAATTGATAAGAACAACTATTATATGGAATTAATTGAAAATAAAATATCCAATATAATTAAATTGCCAATTGTGTTTGCAGGTAAAGTACCATATATTACACTATTAAGCAAGGATGGGAATGAGAAAAATATACAATAAACCTATAACGGCATAAATGCCGTTGTTTACGGCAAGCATAACAGAGCACAATAAACAGATTTACAGTATTATGGACAAAGAATGGATATCAATAATGAAAAGAACAGGACGAATTAAACTTTCGTGGTGGGACTTATTTACTCATTATTTGATTGTGCCATTTCTTTTAATGCCTTTGATTTTTGTTTCCATTGATTGGATGAAATATCTTATTACAGGAGAATACACTGGGGTAAGGACTTTTAAAGAAATGTTTATCTTTAATATTCCTTTCTCTATTTTAGCAATTGCTTTTTACTTTATTCAATATAACAGACTAAATTTTAAAACAATACGGACAAGTATTTCCAATGATTTGATTCAAGAAGCTATCAATACAACAGCATCTGAACTTGAGTGGGTTTCATTGATAAATACAAAAAATTACAAGGTTTATAAGACTTTTCCCAAATGGTACACTGGAAGTTGGGGAGAACAAATCACAGTAATACTTGACAATGACAAAGTAATGATTAATAGTATCTGTGACCCTGACAAAAGAGCTTCAGTTGTATCCGTTGGGAGAAATAGAAAGAACATGCAACGACTAATTGATAAAATAGAAAATGCCAGCCGTTAACAAAAACTATATGTCAATTGGAGTTTGGTTGCGGACAATAAAGTTCACAGTCCGCAAAAACAGCATTATTGCCTGAAAGGAAAGCAACCCGCAATCCCCAACTGCATATAGTTTCGAATTTGTTATACAAAACAATTACTTCCGGTTCCAGCTTCACTCCAAATTTTTCGAAAACTTTAGTTTGAATGGTTTGCGCCAATTCATGAATTTCTTTGCCGGTTGCATTTCCTTTATTGGTAAGTATAAGCGCATGTTTTTCGTAAACTGCTGCATTGCCCAAAGTTAACCCTTTCAATCCGGCGCTTTCAATTAGCCAAGCTGCCGAAAGTTTTTTCGTAAATGCTTTTCCTTGAACTTCGTATACCGGCATTGTTGGGTTGATTGTCAATAATTTATTGGCTGTTTCGGTGCTAACCACCGGGTTTTTAAAAAAACTGCCGGCATTTCCCAATACCTTTGGGTCGGGCAATTTACTCTGCCGAATAGCAATTATTGCCCTTCTGAAACCTCGTAAATT
>JAIFNC010000303.1 GCA_020047935.1 Bacteroidota bacterium | reverse complement strand
ACAAGCTTCTTCAGCTTTGGCAATAACCGATTTAAAGTTTCTATAATCGGTATAATCCAATACTTTAGCCAATTCTCTGGCCGACCAAAATTCGTTACCTTTTTCATCGGTACGTTTAATTTCTTCAAAAACAGAAGGTGTGTTTTTTCCGATTTCTTTCATAAATGTTTAGATTTTAATCAAAGTTGAGGCTTATAAAATAGAAAAAAAAATCCGAATTTATAAGCAAACATCCGCTTTTATTCTTTGAAATTGAAGGTGTTTTTTGCCGAATACATAATTTCGGTATAAACCAAAGTTAGGTATGTGAAATTCCGATAAACAACCAATTTTTGGTTTTATTTTAATTTGAATTTTGCATAAATCGGTTGATGGTCGGAATACGTAAAACTTAAATCGAAGGTTTTGTTTTCAATAATTTCAATATTGGGCGAAAACAAGTAAAAGTCGATTAAGGTTTGAGGTGTAATTTCGGGGTTAAATTCGGTCATAACCCTGCGGTTTGTAGGTACTGCCGGGTCATAAATCCATTGCCAATCGGCGGGTAAATAATTCGAATCAATGAGCGAATAGTCTACGGTATCGAGCAAATTTTGGTCGAACGTTATTTTCAAATCGGGCGGGCATTGATTCCAGTCGCCGCCTACCGCTATATAGTTGCCTTTGCTGTATTCTTTCAACAAAAATTCTTTTAAATAAGCTAATTGACCTTTTCTCAAAAATCCGTCCGAATCGTATGCCGAATTATGCGTATTAATAATCAAAAGCTCTTTTCCGTTCGAAATATCGAAACGCTGTACCATAAAGCAACGGTCGAGCATAAAAACGCTGGTTGGCCAGGGATAGTTGCCGGGGAAAGCATGGCGGATAACACTTTTGGGCAGGTAGGTGCTTAAGCTTTGTTGTCCGCTGAAAACTTTGCCCAGCGGATTCGAAAAAGGTTTTGGGACAAATTTCACATCGTAATTTGGAGTAAAAAAGGCATGTTTTTCGGGTAAAATTTGCTCAATGGCTTTAATCTGATTTTGGTTCCAACTGCGGTGGCTGTTGCGGTCTACTTCTTGCAATAAAATGAAATCGATGGCAGCATATTCGGCAATTTGCGCTAAAATTTTTTCAAAATTTCTTTCAATTATTGCTTTTGAAGGTCGAACATTCTTACCGCCGTCGTAAAAAAAGTCCATATCGTTGCTTAAAGCTGCATAGCCTATATTCCAACTTAAAACCGTAAATTCGGTCGAGTAGGGTATCGGTTCGCTTTTATTTGTTGAGGAAATCAAAACCTGCGGCCCAGGCTGATAGTTGGTAACCGTACCAAATAAAAGAATACTTCCAAAAAGTAAAAGCACCAACACCACAAAAGCAAGTAGAACTGTAGCCATTTTTCGTAATTCAAAATAGGATAAATAAAACTAATATTCAAAGATAATACAATGAATTAAGCTAAACAAATTAGAATGCAAACAAAATGTATTATATTTGTACTAAACTGAAAAATTAACCTTTCAATTTAAAATAATTTATGAAAAAATCGACAACAGTATTGGGTCTGGTTCTTTTGTTTGCAGCATTTTCTGCATTTGGCCAAAAGGAAGAAAAGACAAAAAAGGGTTTTAGCATGGGCGGTGTACCGGTAATTGCCTACGATTCGGATACGGGTTTTAAATATGGTGCCTTAGCAGAATTTTACGACTATGGCGACGGCACTATTTACCCTAAATACAAGCACAAATGGTATGTTGAATGGTCGCAAACTACCAAAGGTTCGGGCATTATGATGCTTACTTACGACAGCGAATATTTGATACCGAAAATTCGCGTAATTGCTGAAGCTGCTTATTTTACTGAGCAAACGCTCGATTTTTATGGTTTTAACGGTTTCGAATCGGCTTTTAAACCGGAACTTGCACTGGTAGGCGACCCTGCCTATTTTACCCGAGTTTTTTATAAACACGACCGACGACAACTTCGACTCAAAGCCGATTTTCAGGGCGATATTTTAGGCAGAAAATTGCGTTGGCTTGGTGGAGTAACCTATTTAACCAACAACATAGGTTCGGTGGATATTGACAAATTGAATAAAGGAGTGGATGCCGGAGACGAGAATTTTTTACCTTCGCTTACTACCAACCCAACCTTGTTTGATAATTATGTAGCTGCCGGAATTATTCCTGCCGACCAAGCCGACGGTGGAAATCATACGCTGCTTAAAGCCGGTTTGGTTTTCGATACACGCGACAATGAACCAAATCCGCAAACCGGTATCTGGACTGAAGCCATGTTGGTTGCAGCTCCGAGTTTTATGAGCAATACCCCGTATTCTTTTGGTAGGGCAGCACTTATTCACAGGCAGTATTTTACTATTTTTAAAGAAAAACTTTCGTTTGCTTATAGGTTAGATTTGCAGGCTAAAGTTTTTGGCGATATTCCGTTTTATATGCTTCCGGTGCTTTATAATTCGAAAGAAGTTGGCACCGGCTTGGGCGGCTCGAAAAATTTGCGCGGTGTATTGCGCAATAGGGTAGTGGGCGACGGAATGTTTTATTCGAATTGGGAATTGCGCTGGAAAGTTTTCAAAACCGTAATTTTCAATCAGAATTTCTACTTAGGCGCCAATGCATTTGCCGATGCAGGAATGGTTATTGATAAATACGAACCGTTTAATTCGGCGGTAACTTTACCTACCACCGGTACAAAAGAAAGTTTGCACGGAACTTATGGTGCCGGAATTCGGTTGGTACTTAACCAGAATTTTATTATTGCATTGGATTACGGTTTTGCGCTTAACAAAGCCGACGGTACAAGCGGTATGTATATAGGATTGAATTATTTGTTTTAGCAGTTCCTATTTGCGAGGTTATGAACTATATAGTTAATTACAAGGCGTGTACAACTGCTAAGCAGTTAAATTTTAATAGCCCCGGGTTCGAGAACCCGGGGTTTGAATTTGCACAGAGTAACCGTCGCATCCGCCTATCTGAATTGGAAAACAAAACTACCATGCGACGGAATGTACAACCCATAGATTCTAAAAATCGAACGCCTGCTAATTGAACTATTGCAGTTTCCGTTGCATGAAAGTTAATTGTCTAAAATTTATATTTGCAGATGCAACGGCTTAAGCAATGCTATTTTCACCCCGGGTTCGAGAGAACCCGTGGCTATTAAAATTGAACCACTTCGTGGTTTTTAAAACTTAAAAAATGCACAATGCGCAATTTCATTTACCCCGAAACTTGCACCTCAATGCCAAATGCTTTTACTTTTTCGGCAATTTCATTCAATCGTTCGATGCTAACTTTTTCCAAAGTATCCACCGGCGTGTCGCGGGCTATGGTGTAAATCATAACCTGCTTAGGTTTCACTTTTTCAATTAGTTGCAGCCAAGCATTTACTTCCAAATCGGTGCTGTTATCAACCGTTTGTTGGTTGTACGTACCTTTTACAAACATGGTTTGTATGATCAAATTACCTTCGAAACTGATAAACTGCGCTATCAGTTTGTTCAAATCGTATTTGCCTTGCGGTGCATTCAGCAATTTAATAGTATCAATAAAAGCACTGTCAAGTTTCAGAATGTTCTGGTCAATTAGTTTAAGTGCTGCCACCTTTTTTGCATTATGTAAGGTAGTTGCGTTGGAAAGCACTGCTATTTTAGCCTTCGGAAAAAACTCATTACGCAGCCTGATAGTTTCTTCAATAATAAGATCGAACTTTGGGTGCAACGTAGGTTCGCCATTGCCTGCGTAAGTAATTACATCAAGCGGTTCGTTGTTAAGCTTCATCTCATCCAACTTCATTTCCAAGGTTTCTATTACCAATTCGGCATCGTGAAAAATTATGTTTTGCGCCTTCAAATCCTTCGACCAACCGCACTCGCAATAAATACAATTGAAATTGCAGAACTTTTCATCTACCGGTAACAGATTAATACCTAATGAAACGCCCAATCGGCGGCTTTTCACCGGACCAAATATTATTTTATCGAACAAAAAGACTCCCATGATGCAATGTTTTTAGGCTTTTGCGCCGTGTTGTTTAAAGCTTCAAAAGTAGTTAAAAAAAAGGAAAGTGCGAAGATTTTCAAATTTTTGCATCACAGTCGCAACGCCTATAATTATTTATCTTCAAAAAATCTGCTTCCAGATTCTATAGTTGCAGGATGAATTAGTGTAAATTAATCTTTAATTGTTCAGTGTATTTTATTTTTCTGATATATAGCCATTTAAACAATTCAAACTAAAAAATATTCAGATATTAATTTGTTTTGTATGAAAAAATTGGTTTTTAGCTTAGTTTGCCTTAATTTAGTTGTTTAAAATAATTCAGAAAATTATGGACACAGAAAACAATTTAAACGAGGAATTAGAAGATAAAATTGAACGGTTGCGTGCTGAAAAAGAAGCTACCGATACCAAATTTAACAGCCTGCTCGATGAAACCTTAGATTTTACAGAAGCAATGGAAGTTACTGAAAATGAATCGGAACCGCTAATTGGTGCCGAGGCAATCGTGCAGGAAGAGGAAGTTGAAGCGGCTCAGGTAAAAGAGAAAAAACCGTTTCCTTGGTTATTTTCCGGTATTGCTTTTTTTACCGTTGTATTGGCAGTTGTAATTGTGTACTTTGTAGTATATCCGGAACGTTGGAACTCAATTACCGGTACAACCGACGAAAAAGAGGTAGTAAACAACGAAGGACTGTTTGATGCAAGTGAAGCTGAATACACCGAATTGGCAGACGAAACGGCAAATACCGACACGGCAGTAATTACCGAACCGGAAATTACCAACAACACGGCTACTACCGGCGGCGGCGCATCCAAAGAAACTTCAACGGTAAACTCCGGCAACAATACGGCTCAAACCAATACTTCCGGCAACCAGCAAAATGTTGCCAAGTGGGGCTTGCCTAAACCTTGCTACTTAATTAGCCATTCGGCCTATGGCGAAGAAAGCAAAGCAATGCAGCAAACAGCTAAAATTCAGAAACTTGGCTTTGATGCAGGTTATTATTGGATACCTGATTTTGTAGCTTCCGGACCAAAATTGTACAAAGTATACATTGGTCCTTTTTCGACCAGAACAGCCGCCGAAGCAGCTTTACCCGGAGTTAAAAAAGTAAAAGCCGATGCTTATGTGGTAAGTATCAATTAATGATGTAACCGAAAAAAAAGCCCAAGGTTTAACTTGGGCTTTTTTTTATGTTTATTTTTTAGCTACTTTTTTCTTAGGTTTTAACTCTTTGTAAATTGAAGAAAGCAGCGTATTAAACTGCATTTGTGCAAGCAGAAAAGTACCGCCCAAAAACAACAACCAAACAACTAATAATCCACCAATTAACACCTGCCAATAATTATAAAATATAAGCGGAATGCTGGTAAAAGCCAAACAATAGTAAAAAAATTCGGTAAAAACAAGGCGGAATTTAATTTTAATGAAACCCGACTTATGTTCCGAAATGCTAAAACTACCCTTAGTTACCATATTTAAAAAATTGGGTGGTCGCCAAGCAAACCGAAAATAAACACCCTGAAAACTGCCACTTTCCATAGAATGCACATTCACACTGAATTCCC
>JAIFNC010000155.1 GCA_020047935.1 Bacteroidota bacterium | reverse complement strand
AATTTTTCAAGCGGTGCATTGGTGCCAATTCCTATATTGTTCGAAGTATTAAACACATCATTATTATTTAACGTCCAATATCCGCCGGTAGGCATATTATTGTCAACGTAAGTTTTAATTGCCTTTTGTGTAACCAATCGGGCATCGGAGGAAGCCAAACCACCCAAAGTAGCATCGGCTGAAATTTCATTAATTTCAACTCCTATTTGTAATTTAAACAAACTTGTAATGGTATTATTCGAAATTGAAGTTTTTGAAGTTATAGTGCCGTTTGTTAGCGTAATATTTCGGCTCGAAATGTTCCAATCGCCGGTTAGATCGGTTGTACCATCGACTGAAACGTATGTTCCTGAAGTCGCATTTCCCGGAACCCAATCGGTACCGTTCCATTTAAGCACTTGGTTGACTGCCAAACCGGTTAAATCAACGTCGGTAATATCGTTCATTGCCACTTTACTTAACGGAGCTTTAAGCGCCGAATCGGCAAGTAATGCATACGGTACCGAAAGCAATTTTATAACGCCCATGTTTACCATTCCGTTGCCAAAATCTTTTACACCAAAATCGACCCGAGTTTTCAAGAAAAGCTCTTTGTTACCCCAATCAATAGCATCAAAAGAAGCTGCCGTTCCCGACAAGGTCGATGAGCCTTCGCCTACTACCAGCGAAAAAAAACCGCTTTCATCGGTTGTAACCGTATGAATTTCTTGCCAAACTTTAGTGCCGGTTTCCGAATCGGAAAGTACAGTCATCTCAACAAGTATCGATTTGTTACTAATAGGCACACCGGCATCGGTTCGTGCAATTGCCTGATAACTTAGGCCTTTAGGTATACTTTGCGAAAGTGCGCTTAAAGGCAAACATAAACTTGCTACCATAAAAATTGCAATCGAAACGTAAACATATAGTGTTTTCATGGGTATTTTATTTATTTATTTATTTCGAAATTGGAAAAAAGTTCATTGCAAAATTTTGCTTCGAACTTAATTATACGCTTTTATTACTTTAAAGGCTTTAATAAAATTATTTTTTTTGCTGAAAATAGTAATTGTATACATGCCGGGAGCCAAATCGGTAAATGAAAAGCTTATAGAATTTGAATTTACTTGAGATTTAACCGGTAAAATCCTGCCTGAAACTTCGGCTACAACACTTTCAAAATCTTCTGGGCCTAATTTTGACGGAAAATAGATGGAAAGCACATCGTTACACGGATTTGGGAATGCTCTTAATTCTGAAAGTTCGAGCAAATTTTCGGCATTTGGTTGTTCTGCCGCCGAATTAGTTTCCTTCAGCGTTTCACTTTTTTTAACCGAAGCAAATAAATTAACCGTACCGCCCACCGAATAAACATACGAAATACCCGAACCGGAAGCCTTGCTCCCACCCGCACCGTTGCTTTGCAACGAAACAGTCTGGCTGTATCCTACCAAAGGAAATATCAACAATAAATATGTGATAATTAGCTTCATGTATGTTATTCGCGTTTTAGCATGTCTTTAAATTTCACCTCTATACGTCGGTTATTTGCTTTTCCGGCTTCGGTATCGTTGGTGTCAATTGGTTCATCTTCGCCTTTTCCTTCAACCGAAATTCGCGAAGGGTCAATAGCTTTTTTGGTAACCAAATAATCCATAACAGCCTGTGCACGTTGCATCGACAAATCTAAATTATTTCTCGATGCTCCTATATTATCGGTATGCCCAACAATTTTTATTACCAGGGTTGGTCGTTTTGTCATTCGAGCAGCCAAGCGGTTAAGAATTGGGTACGACGAAGAAAAAATCTGATTACTTCCTTTTGCAAATTCAAGGTTTTTCAAAATTTCCATTTCCCAACCCGGTTCCAATACCGGTGGTTTAATTTCTTCTTTCTTTTCTTTATCGGTTACTGCAAGCACTGTAGGGCGGCTCTTCAACGAATCTATTCGTTTATTAAGTTCACCAATTTGGCTTTCATAGCCTTCTTTTACAATGGTTACGTTTTTATTCACTGAATCGATTTTAAAATCGAGCAATTTTGCCAAAAACGATTCGGAGTTGGATGCCGGACGAAAAGCTGTAGGCAACGGACGAACCGAGCGAGTTCGGTTGATTAAAAAACCGATAGAAATTTCATGCGAACCGGAAGTATATTTTCCAATACCGCCAATTCCGGCTTCATAAGCATAACTTATAACCAAATTGTCGTAAACCGACGAACCTACGGCAAATACCATGGTCTGATTACTTCGGTACATGGTGTTTAACCATACTTGTCGTTTATAACTAAAAGCAAAACCGGCATCGTATATTAAATCGAAAGCGCCGTTGGCTCTAAAAACGCCAACTGCTTCGGCTCTAAATTTCCTGTTAATATCGTAAAAGTATGAAATATGCGAAAAATAATGTCTTTCAAAATCAAATCCGGTTTTGGTAGCATTATTTAAATTTACATCGGTACCCAGCAATCGTTCGGTACCTAAGCCAAAATTAAGGTTTTGGTAATGGTACAACACCGAGGCATCAAAATCGTACGAAGTGCCCAATAATACTTCGCCCGATGCTAAAAACGGGTCGAAACCTTGTGTTCCAACTTTCGAAGCATTATATTGGCTGCGTAATACTTTAGCATTTAAACCAAATGAAATTGAGTGTATATTGCTAAACATAATATGATATGCGTAAGTAAAATCGGTAGTAAAGTTGGCAAAATTTCCAATTTGCTCGTTCGAAACCGAAATACCGATGCCCATATTGCGAAAAAAATTACCGTTTGCTCCAATGTTTGTGCGAACAGGTGCACCCGGAACTCCCACCCAATCTTGTCGGTAATTAATAAACAACTCCAAATTGCCATTGTAACCGGCATAAGCAGGTGCCAATGCATATCGGTTTACAAAATATTGGTTGCTTATTGGCAACTGCTGTGCAAAAATGCAGGGTACAATAACAAGTTGCAATATTACTATGTAAAATAATCTCTTCATTTCAACCATTTTTTTTCATTTCAACGCTCAAAACAGCCTAATTATTCAATGCTACTTTGGTGCTTCACCTTCTATTTATATATAAAAACCTTGCCGGTTTTGTAAAATATTCATGTCATAAATAAACGAAAAGCGATTTTTTTTCCGCCCAAATCATCGAATAATATCCACAAAACCTGTGGTTCCTTTTCGTCCGCCGCCCGACACATAATAATAATATGTTCCGGCAGGTAGCGGATTGCCTTTGTTGGTGCCGTCCCACAAATTATCGTAAATTGGGTTAGTATAAACCAGTTCACCCCATCGGTTGTAAATTGTAAGCGTAATAGGTTCCGACAATTCCGAAAGCTTATCGATTACAAGCAAATCGTTCACCGCATCGCCATTGGGTGTCATAATATCATTGAGCACTTTCAACACCAAGGTATCGGTATCGACCACAAGCGGCTTCACTACAATTTGTTTACTTTTTACGGTAAATGCGCATCCGGATGAGAAACTTGCTCTTACAGAATAAAACCCACCTTTATTTACAATTATTTCATTTGTTATTTCTTTTGAAGGTTCCCATACCAAATTATCGAATGTTCCGGTTGCTGTTATGGTTACTGTTTGACCAAATTGCACTAAGGTATCAGGGGCATAACTCAAACTTATTGTAGGTATAGGGTTAATGGTTACCATTTTTTGAGCAATTACCGAAATTTCGGAAGTTGAAGCTTTAATGGCTGTAAGTTTTACCGTGTAAGTTCCGGGTCCGCTGTAAATATGAACCGGATTGGTGGTATAGGTATCGAACCCGTCGCCAAATTCCCATTTAATTGCCGAAAAATCGGTAGATTCGTTCTTGAAGAATACGGTATCACCACTGCAACCCTTGGTTGTGAACGAAAAAGCAGCCGTAGGAGTTAACAACTGCTGCATTTGGGGGCTTTGAGCCAACGATAGGTTGCATAGAATTGATGTCAGAAGCAGACTCAAACTGTATTTCAGATAATTTAATTTCATTGCAATAAAAATTTTAAAATTAAAACCCCTAAACGATGCATTTTTTTTATTTTTTTTTGAAAAACTAAAAAAAAGATGCTTTACAACATAAAACAGTATTGAAACGGTTTACGTAAAATTTTATTTTTTGTAAGCAAAATGCATGAAAAATTGCATTTTAGCTAACTAAAAACTTAATTTCAAAGTATGAATCAAAAAATATGCCTTATGTTTTACAAAACAAAAAACTTTCCCGTTTTTTGACCAAAGTCCGGAAAAGTTTTAGGAATAAAAAAAATCGTAGGTGTTTCTTATAAATCGGTTCTGTTAATTGGCATGGTCATGCATCGGGCGCCGCCACCGCCACGCGAAAGCTCTGCACCTTCAATGGTTACTACACAACGTTTTACAGCTGCCAAATCAACTTTTCCTTTCATTACATCTACTGCTTTAATAATTTCGAAACCATTATTATTCAGTTCTTCCATAGTATGCACATTACGACCATAGCCAATAACTTTTCCCGGTTCAAAGGCGAAAAAATTTGCACCACTGTGCCATTGTTCGCGCTCTTGCACGCGTTGGTCGGTTCTGCCTCCGCAAAATGTTGGCTTTAGCGATATTCCTACGCTTTCGAGCGCTTCCAATAAGTTTTTTTCGTTTTTTATAAATTCAACCTGTCCGTTATCAATTTTTATATGAACCGTGTGATATTTGTTTTGCTTCAAAATAAGTGGTTCGTATACCATACAAGTATCGAAGTCTAGAATAGTAAACACCATATCCAGGTGAATAAACGACTCCGGGTTTCGCGGTAGCTCCTGTATTATAATGTGTTTTGTTTTTTTTGCATCTTTAAAACGTTTCAAAATAAAATCGACCCCTTGTGCCGTAGTTCTGGCACCAATGCCAATAAGCAATACATCGTGGCGGGCAACCAATACATCGCCACCTTCAATGGTTACTTCGGGGCAATAATCGGGGCAGTCAATCGGGTTTATGGTTTTGGATTGAAACATTGGATGATAATCGAAAATAGATTCCATAATAAGCGATTCGCGCTCGCGAACCTGCGAAGCCATTTTTCCTATCAGCACTTTTTGGTTAATTGAAATTGAACCGTCGCGTGTGAAAAAAAAGTTATGCAACGGACGCAATGCAAACTGCTCTTTGCTTAAATAACGAGTAAGGGTATTTTTTTTCAATAAAACTCCTTCAATAAGCGATGCAGCAAGGGCTTCGGGTGCCTGTCGATGTAAGAAATCCGACAAGAATTCTAATTTTTCATTCAAACAAACCTTATCAATTAAACTGTCGCGTACTTTGTCGTTAATTAAGGTTTCGGTAAGCAATTCCTTCACATAAAAAGCTTTGGTAACTTTTTCGAGCACGCCCGAAAGCTGCGCATATTCTCTGCCGGCAACCGATAAGTTAAGCAAATCGCTGTAAAGTGCACGTTCAGCATTTTCGGGTGTCATATTTTCGATTTCGGAACCCGGACGATGCAATATAACCCCGTTCAGTTTGCCTATTTCGGAGTTTACGTTTATTGGAAAAGTATGATGCATAGTTAAAATTTTTGCTGCAAATGTATAAAATCTATCCTATTCGCTCCGATTTTATATTTGCCGAAAGAAAAATAAACAGGCAAAAATTAATATTTGTCGTGTTTCGAAAGACTTAGCGGAAATACATCTACATTGTTTCCGAACAAACCAATTGCTTTAAGTGCCGGAAGTTCGCCCACCCACTCGGGAACGGTTCTTATTCTATTGTCGAAAAAGTTCATATCCTGCACATTAATCAGCTTTCTAATGCCCGAAGGTATTTCAACAATTTTATTGCTCGACACATCTAAATACTTCAAATTTAAACAGCCGCCAATTCCATTTGGCAAGGCGGTAAGCTGGTTGCCGCTTAAGTACAAACTTTCTAATTTGACCAATGCACCAATTTCTTCCGGCAACATGGTTAGTTGATTATTCGAAATACTAAATATTTTCAAATCAATTAACCGCATTCCCGCACCCGGAAACATGGTGAGTGTATTGTCGTCTAAATAAAACTCGGTTAATGCCGACAATTGCGTAACCGAATTTGGCAATTTGGTAAGCTTATTTGAAGTTAAAAACAACAAAGTTAGTTTACTCAATTTACCAAACGATTCGGGTAAAGTCGTTAATTCGTTGAAAGACAAATCCGCTTCTTTTAAATTGATTAACTTACCAATGCTTTCGGGCAAACTTTGCAATTTATTCGACGAAACAAAAAGAAATTCCAATTTTGCCAAGTTCGAAATTTCCTCGGGCAGCTTTGTCAAATTGTTTTTATACAAGCTTATAACTTTTAAGTTTTTAAGCAATCCTATTTCCGGCGGCAACGATTCAAGCAAATTATTATCTAAATAAATAGCTTGCAAATTAGTAAGTTTAGCTATTTGAGCCGGTAAGGTTTTCAAATTATTTTTATACAAATACAGCACTTGCAAATTAGGCAAAGTAAAAACTTCGGCAGGTATTTCAGTTAGCCCTTCGCCCATTAAATCAAGCTTAAGCACTGCAGTTGGGTTTAATATTGCATCGGCTATAGAAACGTATTCCTTTTCGTTTTCCAATGCTTCAAGCGTAAGCAAGCCTTGCGCTGCGCTTGTTGCAGAGCTTAAAGCCAAGAAACACACAGTTATAGCAGCTAATAAGTTCTTCATTCATTCAAAAATTTAACTTTTATACTTACATCGAACACAAATATTGTGCAAGCTTTTAGTGTTTAAACGCAATTTTGGTAAATTTGTTTAGGCAATTTCCAAAATAATGATGCCAATTCTTTACAATTTAAGCACACTAGCTAATTTACAAACAACATTCTTTACATAGTAAAAACTATGCCAATTTTAATACGCTTCAAAAGAAAACATTACATTGGTGTAAAAAAAATAGCTGCTTTTTTTTTCGGAATTAGGTTTAATTCCCAAAAATACGTATCTTTCGGCACAGTTTTAATAAGGCATGGTTTTTGGTTTTTTATGAAGTCAGAATTATTGCAAAAAAAATAAATTTTAAAGTTGTAAAATGAAATTTATAAAACTTAATTTTGTGCCAAACTTGAACGGTAAACAAATCTAAGAAAATAGTAAATAGCTTAAATTTGCCGAAAATTTTATTGAAATCTTATGTTCGATTTTCTATATAAAACAAGTATACGAACCAAAATATATGTAGGGTTTATAGCCTTACTGCTGCCTGTTTTCGTATACGAAATAATCCAAAAAACGTCGGAGTCGGATTATGAACAAAAGTCGGAACTCTTGTACCACTTATTTACTATTCAAGACAACATTAAACAACTTGAAATTAAGAGTTTAACCAATTTAAAGGAGTTTACTAACCTGCTTTCGGCATCAAATATAAACGAAATTCAAAATTCGTTACAAAAACATGAAGAGTTAAGCAAGGAAGTGAATTGGGTAATTGATTCGACCTTAGTACTTTTCGACCTAAATATTTGGCCAATAGACTTAAGAAGCGACATTAACGATTTCAGAAAAAACATGGAAGATGTTAAAAAATCGAGTACGGCATTAGTTCGCATATTCGAAGACTCTTTCAGATTAAAACTGCTTAGTTTATACGACTCGCAAAATGCAAACTTTAACGACAGCCTGCTTACCGATTCTATATTTCTGGACATTTCGATTAATGAAATTAAAACCTTCGAAAACAGATTACGAAAGCTCGACCATGATTTTTATGCCGAATCGGAGCATTTAATTGCTGTTTCCGAAAAAATAATCGACTCATCAATGCTTATTCGCAGTGTATTAAGCGAGCAAATTACCGCCATTAATAAGTTTGCCTATTTTAAATTTATATTACTGCTGCTTACCCTAATAGTATTGCCATGGCCTATTGCCGGTTATTTGGCTACGCATTTCAACAGCATTGTAGGCAATATTAAAGAGTTTTCGGCCGAATTGAGTAAAGGCACCGTTTTTAATAAACGACACTTATTTTCGGGTGGCGAGTATGGCGAAATTCAGCAGAATTTAGAACAAATAAACACCGATTACAATAAATTGCAAGAACTGAGTAAATCGGTTATTCAGGGCGACTATAATAATATTACGTTTCCGTTTCCTGAAAACAGCCATTTAGGCGACTCGGTTCGCAGTATGCTCGAGTCGTTGCGCGATGTATCAAACGAGCGCGAAAAGCAGCAACTTAGGGATAAGTTGCAAAACTGGCATACGGAAGGCATGGCGAAGTTTTCGGATATTTTGCGCCAATACGCTTCCGATACTACGCTTTTGGCCAATGAACTTATTATAAGTCTTACAAACTATGTAAATGCAGTGCAAGGTGCACTTTTTATAGCCGAAGTAAACAACGACGGGCAAACACAATTGCGCATGCTTACAGCTTATGCCTACGAACGAGTACGACACGTAAATAAAACCGTAAATTTGGGCGAAGGTTTAATAGGCAGCTGTGCCATTGAGAAAAAAACCATTTATTTAGAAGAAATACCAAAAGATTTTGTTAAAATACGCTCGGGTTTGGGCGGTGCAAACCCACGAAGTTTATTGATAGTTCCGCTAAAAATAGACGAACGCATACACGGCATTCTGGAACTTGCCTCGTTTGAAAAATTTAAACCGCACGAAATAACGCTAATAGAATCGCTTGCAGAAAATATAGCCTCGAGCTTATCGCTTGCTGAATCGAACACCCGAACTACCAAGCTTTTGGGTGAAACCAAAAATCAGGCGGAAGAGTTGGCATCGCAAGAAGAAGAAATGCGCCAAAACTTAGAAGAAATGCAGGCTACGCGCGAAGAAGCACTTCGCAGAGAACGCGAACTGTCGATACTACTTCAGGCGGTAGACCAAACGGTAATACGTGCCGAATTCGATTTAAAAGGCAAACTGCTTTCGGCCAGCGATATGTACTATAGTTTTTTCGAATCGTCGGCAGAACTTCAAAAATCGCAGACTTTTTTCTCGCAGTTGGCACTTGATGTCAGTGAACCGTTTCAGGAGATATGGCGATACGTTTGTGATGGATTTGCACACAAAGGCGACTTTAAATTTAATAAAAGCAACGGCAATTTGGCTTGGGTAACGGGCTCGCTTACCCCTATAACTATAGAATCGAATAAAATAAACCGAATATTGTTTTTAGGAACCGACAATACCGAAAAATTGCTTTTGGAACAAGAAACAAGAACAAAATCGGAACAAATAAGAGCACAAGAAGAAGAAATAGAACGCAGTTTTGACATAATGATGGCAGGTCAGGAGGAAACAGACAAGGTTTTGAAAGAAACCACAACCAAACTGAACGAATCGGACAGGGCGCTTTTGATGTTAAAAGAAATTTTGAATATGCAACCGGCGGCTTTTGCAGGTTTTAACGCCGAAAACGAATTGGTTTATGCAAACAATGTTTTCGAAAAACAAACCGATTATTACGTAAACAGTTTAAAAACTTGCTTGCTTACCGAAATAATTAAGGGAAAAGATTTAGAAAACCTTAAAAAGAAAAAATCGATTACCGTCGATATAACTTGCGCTTCGGGCAAAACTAAAAAATCAACTATTGAGCTAACCGAATTAGCTACTGATTCTCAAAAACTTACGGTGGTTCGAATAGATTTTATTTAGATTGTTGAAATATTATTAGAAAAATAGGTTTGAAATATTAAAAAAATTGATAGTTTTAACCTTTGATTTCCAAAAAGCCTAAAACAGCTGAATTTTAAATGAATACGTTCTTTTAAAGTACATTTATAACGAAAATATTGCGAAAAAAAAGACAAATAACATTGAATGCAATTAAAAATTAAAAATTAAGCAACACTAACAAGCTTAAAATCAGCATTCGGTAAATTATTTTGCTTTTTTATCGGTATTACCCGTTCTTTTTGTAAATAAGGTATAAAACTTGCTAATAGTTCAATTTGTAAAGATTTATTGATAAGTGGATTTGAAACTAAACATAGTTAAACGACGAAATATTCCGATAAGGCAGCGATTAGCAGGTCTTGTCGCTATCATTATTATATCTATTTCGTTAGCCGGCATCATAAGTTTTTCGGCAATAAACAACTTGGCAAACAAAAGAATAAGCAACCATAACCTTCTGATAGAAAAAAACAATGTGCTTGCCGAAATTTCAGGTAACATTCAGCGAGCAGCCTTGGAAGGTAAAAACTTTATTATTTCGTCTGACGAAGACACCAAAGTAAGTGCTGAAATTGAACTTATTAACCGATTTACTTCTACCGATGCTTTATTTAAATCGTACGCTACAAAAATAAGCTCAGGCAACGATTTGGCAATTTATAACCGCATGCTTGCCGAATACGACAATTATAAAAAAATTAATTTAGAAATACTTGGTATTGCTTCCTCGGGCAAAGACACTACTGCATTTTCTTTGAGCGAAACGGTTGAACTTTATTCGTTCAATAAAATCATGGAAATGGCTGCTAAACTGCATATTAACCACGAAAATGATTTCAAGCGCGAAGATAAAAAGCAAGCAGCACAATTGCAAAGTACCATTAAAATTGCTATTATAACTGCTGTTATTGTGCTAATTTTTATGGTAATGATGAGCAGTTTTATTATCCGCGATTTATCGAAGGCGGTTAAAAAATTGCTTAGTTATATGAACTTGGTAAAAAAAGGAAAAGTTCCGAACCAAGAGCTCGATGAATTTACCGACGAAGTTGGTCAATTGGCATCGGCAACCCATGAAATAACACTAAATTTAAAACGCATTAGCCATATTGCCGACAATTTAAGTAAAGGCATTTACGACGACGAAATTGAAATAACCGATGAAGATGATATTATAGGAAATTCGCTTAATAAACTGAAATTAAACCTTCAACAAGCCGATATTGAAGAAGAAAAACGCAAAAGAGAAGATACACTTCGCAATTGGACTTCGACCGGTTTGGCAAAATTTGGCGAATTGCTAAGGTTGAACGCAAGCAATGTAGAAGAACTGGGCCATCAGATTATTAAAAATTTGGTTCAATACCTCGAAATTAACCAAGGCGGTATTTATTCTAAAACAGAAAAGAACGAATCGTACGAACTAACCTTAATTTCGGCTTTTGCTTACGACAGGCATAAATATTTGAACAAAACAATTATGCCTGGCGAAGGATTGGTTGGTGCAGTAGCCGAAGAACAAGAAACCGTATATATTACCGAAATTCCGGACGATTATGTTTATATAACTTCAGGATTAGGTAAAGCCAACCCAACGGCCTTGCTAATTGTTCCGCTGAAAAGTGGAAGCGATTTATTTGGTGTATTGGAATTAGCTTCGTTTGACGTTTTTGAACAGCACAAAATTGAATTTATAGAAAAACTTGGCGAAAGCATAGCAACTACCCTTTCAACTGTACGCATTAACTCCAAAACAGCTTTTTTACTCGATGAATCGCAACGTCAGTCGGAAGAAATTGCTGCACAAGAAGAAGAAATGCGACAAAATTTAGAGGAAATGCGAGCAACGCAAGAAGAATTTGCTCGTCGCGAACTTGAAACTCAAGCAATTCTATCGGCAATTGATGCAGCTTTACTAAAAGCAGAATTGGCACCAAACGGAGCATTTACTTCAATAAACCATGCATTCGAAAAACTTTTGGGCGATTCGGCAAAACAACTAAGTTCCATTTTGCAATTGGCCGACATAAACGAACGAGGAAATATTGAAGTTTGCTTAGCAAATGTAATTAAAGGCAAACAGCAATCGACCTTAATGCATATACCGGGTTCGCAAACACATTCGGGCTATTGGCTTTCGGCTTATTTTACACCGGTTTTAAACCGAAGTAACAAAGTGTCGGGTATATTATTTTTTGCAAATAATATTACAGAACTCAAGAATACCGAAATGGAATTGCAAACGCAACAGCAACTTTTGCTCGAACAGGAAACTTTTATCAGCAATATCCTGCAAAGCCAAATTGAAGAAAGCGAAAGCGCTGTTTTAGAATTAAAGAAACAACACGACCTAGAATTAAGTACATTGACGAACCAACTAAATGAGTTATTAAGTACCACATCAACTATTGGGTCGGTTCAGTTAGAACAATACGAAGAACTTAAAAATCAGTACGATATATTAAATACCGAACTTCAACAAAAACAAAAAGAATTAAAAAATGTAAAAATTTCTGATACAATAGTCGAAATTGAAAATTTAGATATTAACTTTGATAGCTCGTTGGAAAATAAATTGAACGATTGGCTAACTGCTTTTGAAAATGAATAAAACTAAAATGCTCTTATGAATGCTCATGAAATAGCAATGGCAACTAACCTGCATAAATTATTTCTAATAGCAGTAAAATCTGCAGTTTTAGGATTGTATTTTCTTAATAAAGAATTGATTGAATAAAAAAAGCTAAGCAAGTATCCGATAGTTTATTGAAACAAGTTCAATTGAAGTAATCGAAATAAAAAAAATGAAAAATTATATAATGAAATTCATAAGGAAGCCGGCAAAATAATTGTACTTTGCACAACGAACTAAAATTAGTCGGCAAAAGAAGATTTGAAACATTTAGAGAAGAAATTCAACCTATTTTTTAATTTATTGAAAATTTACAAAAACGACTCGGGAACCGAAGTTTCGATAACAGAATAAAAAAGTCAGCGTTTATTTATGAACAATACTTACGACGATAAAATAGACAAGAACCAAGAACTATTGTTCGACTGGAATGCAACCAAAGCATTTCCGGGAGTCGGATTTTTAGTAGGCTTGGCATTTCCTGTTATAGCATGGTTTATCGATATGGAATCTCGATCAATCAGTGTGGATATATCCGGTTTAATCGAAATTCATCTCGAAAATCCGGTGCATTTCATTATCGACGTAATTCCATTTATACTTGCAATTCTTGGCTACTTCCTTGCGTCAAGAACCGAAGCAGCTATTTCTACCATAAAGAACGAACTTTCCGACAAGGAAGCAATTATTGAAGAAAATACTAAACTAGCACAACGCATTGGCGACCCTGAATATACAACCCAATCGTTAAGTTTAAAATCGACCGACAATTTAGGAAGAACCTTATTTATACTTCATCAGAACTTAATTAAAACCGATACCAAAGAGAAAGAGCAAAACTGGATTTCGCAAGGTAGAGATTTAATTTCGGGTGTGCTGCGAAAACACAATAATATAGAAACATTATCGTACGACACCTTGGTGCATATTATCAATTACATTGAAGTGGTGCAAGGCGCACTTTATTTATACGACAACGAAAAAAATGAATTGGTAACTGTAGCGTCGCATGCTTACAACCGCAAAAAACATATCAAATCGCGCTTTAAAATAGGTGAAGGTTTGGTTGGTCAAACTGCTTACGAACTCGACTATATTTACCGAACCGAAATTCCGGACGATTTCATTTCCATCAGTTCCGGTCTTTTGGGCGACACAAAACCGGCTTCTATTCTTTTAACTCCGCTGGTTGGCGACGAAAAATTGCAAGGTGTTATTGAATTGGCTTCACTTAATAACGAAATTCCGGAACTAACAATACGTTTTGTTCGAGAATTGAGTGACATTATCGGACAAACACTTTTCAACTTAAAAGTAAATGCTCGTACAGCAAAATTACTCGAAGAATCGCAAATTCTGACCAAAGAGTTGAAAGTAAACGAAGAAGAATTAAGGAAAAACGCCTTGCAGATGAAATATACGCAAGACGAATTGAAACGTACCAATGAAGACCTTGAAGCACAGATAGAAGAAGTAGAACGCGCACAAAAACGATTATATTCGTTGCTTGAAAATGCATCGGAGGTTATTTCAATTTACAACGAAAACGGAATTATAACCTACGAAAGCCCGTCGGTTAAAGAAATTTTGGGCTACAAACCGGAAGAAGTTGTAGGTAAAAATGCATTTAATTTAAGCCAAACTCCAGCAGGAGTTGCCCTTAAAGATATATTTAATCAGCTAATTATTAAGCCTGAAGATAGCCGAAAGGTGGAATACGAGTTTACAAAAAAGAACGGCGACACCGTTTGGTTGGAAACTACCGGACGAAATTTTTCGAATAATCCGGCAATCAAAGGCATTATTTTCAATACTCGCGATATTACGGTTCGAAAAATTGCCGAACAAGCCGAAAAGAAGAGCGGTCAGATGCAAGCACTTTCTGAAAATTCGCCCGACTTAATTATTCGTTTCGACTTAAACGGCACCTTGTTTTATACCAACCCAATTGTAGAAAAATACATTGGCGTTAGGGCTAAAAACTTAATAAACAAGCGAATTGAAGAAACAGAAATAGAGCCGTTTATACGAACCTTGTTCGCCAATTGCATTGATAACGTTCGAGCAAGTTTAGACAAATACGAGTACGAAAGCGATTTCCCGACTCCTACATCGCTTAAAATTGTACAAATAAACGGAATTCCGGAATTTAGCGAATCAGGAAAATTGGATACGGTACTTTTGGTTATACACGATATTACTGAAAGAAAAACAATTGAACAAGAAATTCAGCTCAAAAATAAAAACATTAACGACAGTATAAATTATGCGCATCGAATTCAGGAAGCAATACTGCCGGACAACAAGCTGATAAGAGACCACTTACCTAAATCGTTTGTATTTTACAAACCACGCGATGTGGTAAGCGGCGATTTTCCTTGGTTTTTTAAACACGGAGATAATATTTATATTGCAGCCGTAGATTGTACGGGACATGGAGTTCCGGGAGCAATGTTGGCATTTGTAGCATACTTTTTGTTGAATAATATTGTAGACCACGAAACCGTTTTAACGGCCGGTGAAGTTCTTGATAAATTACATGAACAAGTAAGAAAGACGCTCAAGCAAGATAGAGTAGACGCAAACGCACGCGATGGTATGGATATAGCTTTCTGCCGAATAGATACCGCAGAAAGAGTATTGCATTATGCAGGTGCACACCGACCACTTTATCACTTGCGCGACAGGGAGTTAAATGTTTACAAAGGAAACCCTAAAGCTATCGGTGGAATACCTCATCGAAAAAATAAGGAGAAAAATTTTGTAAATCATGTAATTAACTATAATTTAGGAGATAAAATATTTTTCTTCTCCGACGGGCTTCCCGATCAAATAGGGGGCTCCGATGGAAGAAAATATCAAGTAGGAAGAATACAAAATGTAATTACAGAAAATGCTCATTATTCTATGAATCAGTTTTTTAGGTTTTTTTCCAAAGATTTTAATAAGTGGAAAAGCAACTATAAACAAATTGATGACGTATTAATGATAGGAATAGAATTTTAATAATATCAATTACCTTATACTCTCTTGAAAATGGAAAACACAGACCAAAGACACGACTCGCTGGATTTTGTTTTCGAGATTTATCAGAAAATGAAGAAAAACAAAGTCAATTTGGCTTATGAAGGTGAAATAACGCATCAGATTACAAAAGCGTTTACCTCACTAACAGAAACCAATATGTCGGCTGAAGAGGACTACAATTCTGTTCAGAAAAAAGTTTTTCACGTTATGGTTGAATGCCTTCAAAACATAAGTAAGCACGCCGATCAGCGTTCGGTAGTATCATCGAAAGATGGTCGAGGGCTTTTCTTGGTTAGCAAAGGCGAAGAAGAATACAATGTTACAACCGGAAACGTAATCAAAAACGATAAAGTCGAATCGCTTAAAAAAATGCTCGAAAACATTAATAATCTGGATAAGGAAGGATTAAAGCAAATTTATAAGCAACAAATTAAGGAAGGAAGGCTATCGGAAAAAGACGGCGCGGGATTGGGTTTTATAGACATTGCCCGAAAGACCGGCGAGAAACTGATTTACAGTTTTCTTCCGATAGATGATGAAAGTTCTTTCTTCATTTTAATTTCAACCATTTCACGAAAAAAACTATAAACTAATCATGGAAGTAATAAAAATCAAAGGAACAGACGATACGCCTAACGTAGTGTTAGATGCAGAAACCGGAACATTCGAAATCTCCGGGCGTTCGCTACCCGAAGACGTAGCAGCATTTTATGAACCAATTATTGAATGGCTCGATTTGTATGCTAAAAGCCCAATGGCTAAAACGGTTTTCGATTTTAAATTGGAATATTTTAACACCGCTTCATCGAAGTTGTTGTTAGACGTTCTATTAAAATTAGAAGACATGGCAGACGATGGCAACGAGGTTTTAGTTCGTTGGCATTATCCGGATGACGATGAAGATATGCAAGAAGCCGGCGAAGAATATGCCGACATTGTTGATGTTCCATTTGAACAAGTTAGCTACACCGTAGACTAACAGCCCAATAGCCCAATAAAATAAGCTAACGTTATTATTGTTGTTTAACCGGTAATACTTATTACTAATGAGTGAAGAAATTCTACGGGCGCTAATGGAATTGTTTGCAATTATTGCAAAACAAGACGGTGGTGCACAAGATACAGAAGCGGAATATGTACACAGTTTTCTTATTCAACAATTGAATGAGGAAACTGCGATGGAATACTACACCCAATTTACTGAGTTAGCCGGTTACGACAAAAATAAAACCGATCGCGAAATACAAGAATTAATTTCGGTTCGCGATTCGGTTAAAACGCTGGGTATTTGTCGAAAAATTAATAAAAGCCTGAACCAAAAACAAAAAGTAGTTGTTTTGGTTCGTTTGTTCGAGTTAATTAATGCCGACCGCAGATTTACCGAAAAGCGAATGGAAATTATTAATACGGTAGCCGATGTTTTCAAAATTACTTCGGAAGAGTTCAAAAGCGTTGAAGCATTTGTTATTCATAACGACTCTTCGGAACTTGATACAAAAGGCATTTTGGTGATAAATCATGACGATGTTGTTTTTGTACATGGAAAGAAGATTAAATCGGAAGCCATTGACGGAAACGTTGTAATTCTGCAAGTTAAATCGACTGAGCTTTACTTTTTACGCTATACCGGAAATCAGAATACGTTCCTAAACGGACTAACGCTTGACAACAAGCGAATTTATTTATTTGCACCGGGCTCAACCATTAAGCTTCCTAAAGGGAAACCTGTTTATTATACCGACATTGTTGCGCGGTACATGGAAGACTCAGAAGTTACGAAAATTTCTTTCGAATGCGTAAATTTAAATTTCCGGTTTCCAAACGGCGAACTTGGCTTGCGCAATGTAAGCTTTGCCGACACGCACGGAAAACTGATTGGTATAATGGGTGCCAGCGGTGCAGGAAAAACTACGTTACTTAATGTTTTATGCGGTATAAATTCGCCAAGCGATGGAGCAATTCTAATTAATGGACTAAATTTACATACGCAAAAGGATAAATTAGAGGGAGTTATAGGTTACATCCCGCAAGACGATTTATTAATTGAAGAATTAACGGTATATCAAAACTTGTTTTTTAGTGCAAAGCAATGTTTTAAAGGCAAAACCGACGAAGAAATCGGACTTTTGGTTGATAAGACACTTCGCAATTTAGGACTATACGAACGTAAAGATTTACGAGTAGGCTCTCCGCTAAACAAAATGATTAGCGGTGGTCAGCGTAAACGCTTGAATATTGCCTTAGAGTTAATTAGAGAACCATCGATACTTTATGTTGACGAACCAACCTCCGGATTATCGTCGCGCGACTCAGAAAACGTGATGGATTTACTCAGCGAGCTTACGCTAAAAGGTAAATTGATATTTGTGGTTATCCATCAGCCTTCGTCGGATATTTATAAAATGTTCGATCAAATGATGATACTTGATACCGGAGGTTACCTTATATATTACGGTAATCCGGTTGAAGCCTTGGTTTATTTCAAAAAAGAAGACAATCAGATTAATTCGGAAACGGGCGAATGTCCTACTTGCGGTAACATAACACCGGAACTTATTTTTAACATTGTTGAAGCGAAAGTAGTCGACGAATTTGGTAGATATACGCAAAACAGGAAAGTTACTCCTATAGGTTGGAACGAGCGATTTCACAAAAAACTGGAACTGCCTATCGTAGAAACAGTTAAAGAATCGCCACCTATTTCGCTAAGTATACCTTCGTGGTTTAAACAATTTAGTATATATACATTACGCGATATTTTATCGAAAATAAGTAATACGCAATATATATTGCTCAATTTAATTGAAGCCCCCTTACTTGGCTTTATTTTAGCCTACATTATCCGGTATATTGCCGACCCAAATTCTGACAAGTATATTTTTTACGATAATGAGAACATACCGCCCTATATATTTATGAGTATTGTGGTGGCAATGTTTCTGGGTCTTACGGTAAGTGCCGAAGAAATATTCCGAGACAGAAAAATATTAAAACGGGAAGCATTCTTAAATTTAAGTCGCTCAAGTTATTTAATTTCTAAAATATTAATTTTAGTCGGTATTTCAGCTATTCAATCGTTCTTATTTGTATTAGTCGGAAATTCCATTTTGGGCATAAACAGCATGTTTTTCCATTATTGGTTTTCGTTATTTACCATCTTTGTATTCGCTAATTTGCTGGGGCTCAACATTTCAGCAACCTTTAACTCGGCAGTAACCATTTATATACTTATACCATTGCTCATAATTCCGCAAATGGCATTGGGTGGTGCTATGTTTAGTTTCGACAAACTGAACCGCTCTTTGGGTGTGGTAGGCAAAGTACCTTGGATTGCAGAAACCATGGCATCGCGTTGGGCTTATGAAGCATTAATGGTAAACCAGTATATGAATAACGATTTTGAAAAA
>JAIFNC010000108.1 GCA_020047935.1 Bacteroidota bacterium | reverse complement strand
GTTGTGCCGGTGGTTTTTTGTACTTTTTTTTTGAAAAATTGGCAGAAACAAACAGCGAAACCAATTCTAACATGTCAGGTTTTATGACAAAACGGCATCTTTTAACTAAAGTCAGATGCCTAAACCTTCGCTAAATGCAGCCTCTTTTGGTTTTTGCTGAAAAACTTTAGAGTTTGCAGCCAACGAATTTGTTACCCACACATTTCCGCCAATAATACTGTGTTTGCCAATGGTAATTCGACCTAACACAGTAGCATGTGCATAAATAACTACGTAGTCTTCAAGTATAGGATGTCGGGGAATGCCTTTTATAGGAATACCGTTTTTATCGGTCGGGAAGTTTTTTGCGCCCAAAGTAACCCCTTGGTAAATAGTAACATAGTTTCCTATAATTGCAGTTTCGCCAATTACAATTCCGGTACCGTGGTCAATAGCAAACGAATGACCAATAGTTGCACCGGGGTGAATATCGATTCCGGTTTCCGAATGCGCCAATTCGGTTATTATACGCGGCAAAATTGGAATATCTAAATTTAGCAAAAGGTTCGCAATTCGGTAATTGCATATGGCTCTAAAACCGGGATAACTAACAATTATTTCGCTTAAACTCTTAGCTGCCGGGTCGCAATTAAACAACGCCGTTAAGTCGGTTTCGAGCAAATTACGTAATTGGGGCAGTGCATCAATAAGCGTATTAACTTTGTCATCTACCTCAAAAGACAGTTCAAAGAATTCTTCTTTTGAATATGCGTTAAAACTAAAGGCTGCAAGCATTTGGTTTTTTAATTTTTGTTGAATTAGGGCAATATTACTTGCAATTATCTGCTTTATCGTATGTTTCGTAATTTGTTGTTTCTCAAAAAAACCGGGAAATAAAACGGCTTTAATTAGCACTAACAGCTGAATTATTTCATTTTCGGAAGGTACTGCCGCGCCATGTTGAGGCAACCGGTATATTTTTCTTAAAGCGGTTAAATCGCTGAGTTTATCTATGGTATTCATTTAATTAGTATTGAATTGAAACTAAAGCAAGTAGGTATTGAAGGAATTTAATCGCATCTAATTTAATCCTTAGTTTTGCGGTATTAATTCCTCCAATCCAAAATTATTAGGCGAAAATACCGGTACTTAAATATCGCTCGCCGGTGTCGCAAATAATGGTAACAATGGTTTTACCGGCATTTTCGGGTCTGTTGGCCAATTCAAGCGCCGCCCAAACATTGGCACCCGACGAAATTCCGCCCAAAATTCCTTCGGAACTTGCCAAAAGTTTTGCTGTTTCAATGGCATGAGTATTGGCAACCTTTATGATTTCGCTGTAGGCTTTGGTATTGAGTATTTTGGGAATAAAACCGGCACCAATTCCTTGAATTTTATGAGGCGCCGGCAAGCCTCCCGAAAGTACCGGCGAAGCTTCGGGTTCAACAGCAACCACTTCAACAGAAGGTTTTTGTTCCTTTAGAAATTTCGAAACTCCGGTTATAGTGCCACCGGTTCCAACACCGGCAACAAAAATATCAATTTTGCCTGCCGTATCCTTCCATATTTCCGGCCCGGTGGTTTTATAATGCATTTCGGCATTGCTTTGGTTTTCAAATTGCATAGGAATGAAACTGTTCGTACTTTCATTTGCAAGTTCGTTTGCTTTGGCAATTGCTCCGCTCATGCCTTTTTCGGCCGGGGTTAAAACCACTTTGGCACCAAATGCCGAAATTAAAGCACGTCGTTCAACCGACACACTTTCGGGCATAGTTATAATAAGTTTGTACTTTCGGGCAGCACAAATCATTGCCAGACCTATGCCGGTATTGCCGCTGCTGGGTTCAATAATGGTTGTTTCAGGGGTTATTTTGCCACTTGCCTCGGCACTTAATATCATGGCTTTTGCCAAGCGGTCTTTTACGGATGCGCCGGGGTTAAAAAATTCAAGTTTAACAAGAACCGTAGTCGAAAGATTTGTATTTAATACGTTTAACTTTACCAAGGGCGTATTGCCTACCAATTCAATTATATTATTTGCTATATGCATTGTTTTCAATAGATTATAAAAATTGTAAAATGAAAATTTGTCGAGAAACTGAGATTCCTCGAAGAAATGAAAACTCCACAACGTGAAATTTTCAATATATTTATATTGAATTAATTTGTACCCGAGGGGGTACAACAAAGCATACAACAAATGCCGAATAAGCAAGTATCAAGTAAAGATGGGCTATATGTGAAACTATATTCGTGCAATTCTTAATTGTTTACGACGCAAAATTATAATAATTTCATTAAAAAAAGAGCAACTTGTCTTAATTTTATGAAAAATAGTATTTTTTTGCTAAAGGACTGGTTAATTGAGTTATTCATGAAAAAAATAGGATAGCAGATGTTGTAATTAAATTTAAAAACGGAAACAATTGTTGTGTTAATATACGCCTGATTTACAGATAATTAAATATTGTAAAAGTTTTTTTTACATCAAATTCGTATTTCTAATTTTTTTTAAATAGTTTTTTGTATCTTTATAAACTTAAAGTTAATAACAAAGAATTATTAACAAGCAACCTATAATTAAACAAGCTATGATTAGTCTTCGTAATTTAAAAATTGGTAAAAGGCTTTTGTGGGTCTTCGTAGTTATTTCATTTATTGGAAAAGAACAATAACACAAAAAAGAGGACAATAAAAATTTTGAGAAAACACGAATAACGGCAACCGTAAATCCGACAAAAGGTGTCGATTTGAATATGGACACAGAAGATAAAACGTTTGAAAATTATTAGTAAACTATTTTCATAAATACTTATAAATGAAAAATATAAATCACCTTTACTATTTAGTAACTGTAATTTTACTTTATTCCTGTGAACCCAATGGCATTGAAGAAGTAAAAAAATATGATTGGAAAGATGTATCAATTCAATCGGTTAATGTAGATTGGAGAAGTATACAAATGCTTGATGAAAAAAATGGATTTATTGGTGGTTATCCAAAAACTCAATTTCTGGAAGAAGTTTTAATAAGTCAAGAGCAAATCATTGGTAATGATTTTATCTATAATGTTGATTATAAATATGCTAAAAGTAGTCTTGTTCCTGAAACTTGCTTCTATATGACAACAGATGGTGGGGAAACATGGAATGCAATAACTACTCCGTTTAGGAACGGTATTTCTCAGATTTGTTTTATTAATAATCGTGAAGGATATGTTTCTTGTATAGAAGGCGTTTTTAAAACAAACAATAAAGGAGAAACGTGGCAAAAAATACTTTACAGCACGGTATTTGGTAAAAATCAAATTTATAGAGGCCAATATCGCTTATATTTTGTTGATAATTTACTTGGCTATGCTTTCTTTGATGGAATTAATGCCTTTACGCTTAAAACAACTAATGGAGGTTCAACTTGGTCCTTAATTGAAAATATAAATGGTGAGTTTATATATCAAAAAAGTCCAATTAGTTATACTACAACAAAAAATAGTTTATATAAAACTACAGATAATCAAGCCACATGGACTAAATTAAATATAAATACTAATTATATATATAATGTATTTTTTCAAACAGCGGATTATTTTTTAGTCGCTTCAGATAACAAAATTATTGAAACAATGGATGGAGGTATTACGTGGAATTTCTACTCAATGCCAATAAAATATGCAACAAGAAAAATGATTGTTTTTGACAAAGTAGTTTATGCGTTAGACACTGAAAACATATATCATTTTGAAGATTTTACTCGAATAGATGCAACAAAAACACCAAGTATGTATTATATGACAAAAGAGCTAAATGAGAAAATTTATAACATTTGTTTTCCCAACTCTTCATTTGGGTTTGCAATTGGTGATAATGGCATGATTTTAAAATACGTAAAGTAAAAAAGTTTTTCGTTAATATCTTTGAGCAGCATGGTTCTTTTTTTTACTATATTTGAAACTAACATGCTGCTTAAATTATTGGTTAAACAAACTTTATTTATTGATAAATGAAAATAAAAGTGAAATTTAATGAAAAGCGTTTTGGCCTCCCGAAACTTAAACTTGGACGATTGATAAAACCACTTCAAAGGTCTTCGACCATTTGAAGGGTTCTTAACTTAACGGCATTGTATTACGAACTTAAAACTTTTAAGGCATACAATTTATTTTTGCATGTGATATGAATAAAATAATAGTAACTGTATTAATTGCACTTGCAGCAATTCAGGTATTTGGACAAGGATTATACAGTGTAAATTTGAAGAACGAAGCAGCTTATATAAGCAGTGGCGGCGGACTTTTCGGCGTTTCGTTTGCTATTGGAAAAAACAAAACCAACTTAAGCGCCGATGATATCGCCAAGCTTAATGTCTACAATATCAATAAGTTCGACCGAAGTGCTGCCCTTAACTACAGCGAGCGTGCCAAAAAGGCAAGCGATGTAGGTTTGCTTGGTTCGCTTGCCGGCGGGCTGGTATTTGCAAGCACAATACCATTGGTTAATAAGCAAGATACGTGGGCAAATCAGGCAAGTACGCTTGCCTTACTTTGGTTCGAAACAAATTTAATAAATGTAGGAATAACCGAAATTACGAAAGTTTCGGTAAAACGCATTCGTCCGTTTGCCTATAACCCGAATGCTCCGCTCGACCGAAAGCTAAATTCCGATGTTCGAAAATCGTTTTTTTCCGGTCATACTTCAATTTCGGCAGCAAATACTTTTTTTATGGCTAAAGTTTTTGCCGATTACAAGCCCGAAAGTAATTGGAAACCGGTTGTTTGGACAACGGCTGCCATAATTCCTGCATTTACCGGGTTTATGCGTTATAAAGCCGGCAAACATTTCCCGACCGATATTATAACCGGTTACATAGTTGGCGCTTCCATTGGCTATTTAATCCCGGAATTGCACAAAATTTCGGCAAAAAATGCCGCTTCGCAAACACCCGATGTTATTAATAGTGCACCTAATGTGCCAACGTTTAATTTTACTTTACGCTTTTAATTTTAAGATTGCAATAATGAAAACATTTCTATTCTCGATATTCATTTCTGTTGTTATTTTTTGCGCAAATGCACAAACTTTTACACCGCTTTCGTTTGAAGAAGCGGATAAAAAAGCCGATTCGATACTCAGGCTTATGACCTTAAAAGAAAAAATAGATTACATAGGCGGAAGCAATTTCTTCTATACGCAAAAAATCAAACGATTGGGCATTTCGAGCATTTCATTTGCCGATGCAACCCAAGGTGTGAGGCTAAATCCCGGAATTATTAACAAAGGCATGAAAAAGTTGGTTGAAAAAACGGTGGCTTATCCGGCTCCAATTCTTCTGGCATCGACTTGGAATAAACAACTTAGCTACGAATACGCAAACAACATAGGTAAGGAGTGTAATGCTGCCGGAATACCTGTTTTGCTCGGCCCGGGTTTTAATTTGTACCGAAACTCGCAATGTGGCAGAAATTTCGAATATCTACCGGCACAATTGCCACGTTAAAGCACTTTTTGGCAAACCAAACCGATTTTTTTCGTAAAAGAAGCAATTCGGTAGTAGATGAACGAACGTTGCACGAAATTTATATGCCGGCGTTTAAATACGGAATTGATGCCGGCGCACGAGCAGTTATGACTTCGTATAATTTGGTAAACGGCGAGTGGGCAGGACAAAGCTACTACGTTATTAACCAACTGTTGCGTACCGATTTGGGCTATAAATGGCTGGTTATGACCGACTGGATTTCGGTGTGGGATGGCGAAAAATTGATTAAATCGGGGCAAGACCTCGAAATGCCGTACCGAAGTGCTACCAAACATGCCGATAAATTGCTCAAAAAGGGCAAAATTACGGAAGCCGAAATTGACCGAATGGTAAAAAGTATGTTGCGCACGTTTATTTCAATGAATTCGTTTCGG
>JAIFNC010000329.1 GCA_020047935.1 Bacteroidota bacterium | reverse complement strand
ACGAATTGCAAGAAGCAAAAGAACGTGCCGAAGAAAGTGACCGTTTGAAAACTTCGTTTTTGCAAAATATGTCGCACGAAATTCGTACCCCTATGAATGCTATTAACGGGTTTGCCGGCTTACTGGGCAAGCCCGGAGTTTCGCCTGAAAATCAGCAAAATTTTACTTCAATTATCATAAACAGCAGCAACCAATTGCTATCGGTGGTTACCGATATTTTAACCATTTCTACCCTTGATACAAACCAAGAAAAAGTTACAAAAACCAACGTTTATATAAACGATGTTTTGATGGATATTTTAACCATTTACAAACCACAAGCGAATTATAAAAACATTCGGTTATCGGTAAAGTTACCTTTATCAAATGCGCTTTCTGAAATATCATTGAATTTGGTTATACTTTATCAGACGAAAATACCGATGAACCAATGTTGGAGCTTTTTGTAAAAGATTCCGGTATTGGAATAGACAAATCCTTACACAATAAAATATTCGAACGATTTAGACAGGCTGATACTTCATCCGACCGATTATATGGAGGCACCGGTTTAGGTTTGGCAATTGCAAAAGGGTTTGTTGAATTACTGGGTGGTAAAATTTGGGTTGAATCAGAATTAAATAAGGGTTCCGAATTCTATTTTACCATTCCTTACCGACTTATGAATTCCAACGAAAACGAATTACAACCTATTGAACTGTTGAATATTGGAAATGTTATTTTGGTTGCCGAAGACGAAGATTATAATTTTATGTATATTGAAGAAGTTTTGGGCGTTTTAAATTTCCAAATTATAAGGGCGAAAAACGGTAAAGAAGCAGTTGAAATTTGCAGAGCATATCCTAATGTCGGTTTGGTGCTAATGGATATTAAAATGCCCGAAATGGATGGCTACACAGCAGCTAAACTAATTGCCGAATTCAGAGCCGATTTGCCTATTATAGCTCAAACTGCCTATGCCTTAGAGCACGAAATAGCTATTTATGGAAGTGTTTTCGACGAATATCTTTCAAAACCAATAAAAGAATCCGATTTACTAAAATCGATAACGAAATATATTAAACTGCCTTCAAATTAAATTATTGTTATTTAATGATAGAGAAAAAGTTTTCGATTGAAATACAAACAACCCCTGAAAATGTTTGGTATGCCTTATGGGATTCAAAGTACTATTCCCGTTGGAATGCTCCGTTGTGCGAGGGAGCTTATATTTTATGCGATTGGGAAGAAGATGAAAAGGTTTTTTTCTTGGCGCCCGGTGGCAACGGAATGGCAAGCATTTTAAAAAAGGCAGTGTTGTATAAAAAAGCTTATTTTATGCACAGTTGCCAAATGATAAAGTATGAAGAACAAGAAGAAGGCGTTTGGACCGGTGCTCGTGAGCAGTTTACATTGAAAGAAACCAATGGTACTACGCAACTAAAGGTGTTGCTGGATATTCCTGAGGAAAAATTGTCGTTTTATACCGAAAACTACCCTAAAGCCTTGCAATTGCTTAAAAGCCTTGCCGAAAATTTGAAAATAATTATTGAAACCAATATAAATTCGTCGCTTATGGCCGTTTGGCGACTGTGGAATGCACCCGAGCACATAAAAAAATGGAACATTTCTACCGACCTATGGCATGTGCCGAGTGCCGAAAACGAAGTGTTTGAAGGCGGTAAATTTAGTATTCGTATTGAAACCAAAACCGGCTATTTGGGCTATAATTTTGAAGGCAAATATACCACCGTTAAAAATTTGGCGCTGCTCGAATATACATTTTCCGACGGCAGAACCGGTTCGGTAGCATTTAAGCAAACATCCATTGGAGTGCTGATTACCGAAGTTTTCGACCCCCGACCCAAGGAAAATGTTTTTATGGAGAAAACAAGTCGGCAGTTGGCTATGTTTAATTTTCAAAAATATGCCGAAAAATATTCAATAAGTAAATAAGACCTAAACCCCACCAATTATGGAACTTAACAGTAAAAAGCTTGAAAGAACATCGCGAATAGTGTATTATTCAATTTCGGTGTTGCTCAGTATTTTTTTAATTCTGCTTTCGAGCAAAATTATCGACGACCTCGACCGAACCGTTAGTCGTCCGCAACTTGAAGATTATTTGGATAACGCAAAACTTTCGCAACTTAATGCAACCTCCGATTCAATGAATTTGGAAATTAGCAATTTGAATTCAAAACGCGAAACTATAAACCGAGCCATTGAGGCCGCACAAGGTAACTACCAAAACGAAAAATCGTCGTTCGATGCTTGGATAGTAACCCGCAAAACGCTTGGTTCGCCCGACAAAGACACCGAAGTACTGGAACGTGTAAAGCAAATAGACAGCTATTTGGCAATTGAAAAAGATTGGCGGGCCAAAGATATGCTTATTCAGGGCGATATTGATTTGATAAACAAAAAATTGGGTGAAAATCAGGAGCTGATTTACGAAGCACAAAATGAAGCGCAAAAAGTGTATGATACCGTAATTAAAGCATACGATTTAAAAGTTTTTCTTATTCGATTGTTGTTTGTAGCGCCAATTTTAGCTTTAGGTATTTTCTTTTTTGTTCGTTTCCGCAGGCATAAATTTTGGCCATTGTATTTTGGCTTTACCTTGTTTTCGTTATACGCATTTTTTGTAGGTTTGGTACCTTATTTGCCAAGTTACGGCGGGTATGTACGCAGCACGGTTGGCGTAATTTTATCTATTGGGTTGGGCTATTATGCCATTAAATCCATTCGGGTTTTTATTGAGAAAAAACAAGAAGAGCTTAAAATTTCGACCCAAGAACGCGCTAAAAACGTACGAACCGAAGTAGCGGAAAAAGCATTGGAAAACCACCATTGCCCTTCATGCGGAAAAGACTTTATCGTGCGACGTTGGGAATTTGCTCAAGCCAAAGCAAAGTTTAATCCTGAAAGTGTGTATATGCTTGCAACAAACTATTGCAGACATTGCGGTTTAGAATTGTTCAAAAATTGTTCAAATTGCGGCGCAAAAAATTACGCACACTTGCCGTATTGTTCCGATTGCGGAACGTCAATTCGATAATTTGAAAATTTGGTAATTAGCTAATTAATCAATTTGAAAAGATTTAATTAGCTAATTTTCAAATTATAATTCCTCCTCCAATTAATTTAGTACCCTTGTAAAAAACCACCGACTGCCCCGGTGCCGAAAGTATAACCGGTTTCGAAAAAACAATACGTGCTCCGGTTTCTGTGTAGTAAATACGTGCAGGAACCGGTATTTCGGTATAATGCATTTTAGCTTCAAATGCTGCCGCTTCGGGTAGGTTTTCGCCAATAAAATTTAATTGTTCAACCCAAACTTCAGGTTGAGGTTCCGGCGGTTTGTCGGTAACTATAACTTGTTGGTTAGTTTTGCCAAGCTGCTTTACATACCAAGTTTTATCATGCAATTTCAGTTTTGTTCCATAGGTATAATTATAAATTCCGGCATGAGTTCCCAACACTTCGCCTGCCTCGTTGCAAATTGTGCCGTGCAATGCAGGTGTATTATTTTTCAGGTTGAAATGTTCGATAAATGTACTGTAACCTTCCGGAGCAAAACATAAGTTGTAACTTTCGCGTTTTTGGGCAATAAAATCGAAACCCAACCCGGTAACCAACTGCTTAATTTCGCTTTTTTGGTAAGCGCCCAACGGAAAAATTGTACGGCTTAATTCCTTTTGAGTTAATCGCCACAAAAAAAAGGTTTGGTCTTTTGCTCGGAAATTAGCCGTGTGCAGTTGCGCGCCGCTACCTGAATCTATAATGTTGGCATAATGCCCCGTAGCAACCAATTCAATACCCAATTCGTCGGCACACGAAAGCAAAGCTCGCCATTTAACGTTTTTATTGCAAAAAGCGCACGGATTGGGTGTTTTGCCGCTGCAATATTCACTTATAAAATATTGGCTTGTTTTGCTGAAAAGTTTGCGAGCATTGTAAACATAATGTTTAATACCCAATTCAATAGCTACCCGTTTAGCATCGTCAATCACTCGGTTTTTTGCCAATTCGAACTTAAAATTATTTCCCAAATCGGTATGGTCAAAAAAATCGAACGTAACTCCAACAACTTCGTAACCTTGCTTTTGCAGCAATACCACTGCCGCAGTACTATCGACCCCGCCCGACATGGCAACCAATATTTTTTTTCGCGTTTGCATTTTTTTCTGAAATTTCCCAAAGGCAAAAGTACGAATTTTTCGGTCAGACCAATTTGAATTGCGATGAACCGTCGTTTTAAAATTGTCGCAGCGCCACAAAGGGATGGCAGCAAAATGAAAACGACGTTCACAAATTGTCACAGATCCACATCGCAAATAATTTCCGATGTTTTGATAGGAACACTTATTTTTATACGCTTATTTTTTTCCAAACCTTTGTTCCTTAAAGAACAATTTGGGGATTAAAAAAAATTAAGGTTGGTTAAATACCCGTGCAAACATAAAAATCCCCTTTCTAAAGCAAATTTTACGCTTTTGAAACCTCGTAGATGTTAAATTTTTATAGCCACCGGTGCAGCCGGTGGTAAATTAGCAGATTGAACAGCCATCCCGCGGGGGTTGTCAACAAGATGCAATTATTTACCCCGGGTTGTGTTTCGACTACGCTCAACGAACAACCCGGGGCTATTAAAATTTAACACCGGTGGTGCTGTAAAATAATTACAGCATAATTACAGTTCAGCTAAATTAGGCTGCTTTTTTTGTTACAATCGAGTAACCTTTCCAACCGTACCAAGCAATGTAGGCATAACAGATGGCTGCCATAAAAAATGCTTTCTGAATACCGATAGTGTCGGCAAAATAGCCCATTAGAACCGGTAGTATTGCGCCACCAACAATAGCCATAATTAAAATGCCCGAACCTTGTGCGGTATAGTTGCCCAAATTGCGTATAGCCAACGAGAAAATAGTCGGGAACATAATTGAGTTGAACAAACCGATTAACAGCACCGACCACATAGCCACATGTCCGGTAGTAAGCATGGTTATAAGTACCAATGCAATAGCAAATAAGGCATTGAAAACCAACACTTTGTTTGGTGCCACTTTTTGTTGTACGGCGCTTCCTAAAAATCGACCAACCATAGCTCCGCCCCAATAAAACGCCACATAATTTCCGGCACTCGATTCGGGCATATTGGCTATATTTTCTAAGCCTAAATAATTAACCAAAAAACTACCTATGGAAACTTCGGCACCAACGTATACAAAAATACCTACGGCACCCAAAACCAAATAAGGCACACCCCAAGCACCGCCGGCCAAAACTACTCCGGCTTTTTCCTGAATTTTAGGAAGTTTTGCATAAGCAAAAACCACCGCAATCAAGAACAAGGTAAGTGCAATGCCAATATACGGGCCTTGAACCGATTGAGCTTCGTCGGCAATGGTCTGAAAATCGTTATCCAAAATCATGTACGTACCAAACAAGGGCGCAATGGTAGTTCCCAACGAATTGAACGCTTGCGTTAAATTAAGTCGGCTGGCTGCGCCTTCGGGCGAGCCTAAAATGGTAACAAACGGGTTGGCAGCAACTTGCAGAATTGTTATACCGCTTGCCAACACAAAAAATGCAAATAAAAACACCGGATACGAAATAAATACGGCTGCCGGATAAAAGAACAATGCGCCAATGCCGGTTACCGTTAAACCTACCACAATACCGCGTTTAAAGCCAATTTTGCTTACAATTGCGCCGGCAGGCATCGACATAATAAAATAGGCACCAAAAAACATGAACTGTATAAGCATCGACTGCGTATAGTTCAAATCGAACAAGTTTTTGAGGTGCGGAATAAGAATATCGTTGAGGCAAGTAATAAAACTTTGCCGCTTTGCATTGTGTTTTGTACAGGTATAGAAGCCATTTTATTTTAAATTATTGAATTAAATAAATTAACTGAATTGAAGAATTTTAAATTATTGAATGAGTAAATAATGAAATTTTGAATTATTGGATTTTGAATGGCGCAGCCTTCACCAAAAGTAATGAATATTTTATGCATTCATCGTTCATCATTTATCGTTCATCGTTATTAGGGTAAGTTTTTGCCCACCGATTTAACATAAATTTCGAACCAATGCTCGTCGGTAAGCTGCAAATTGCAGGCTTGTACCGATTCTTTTATTCGCTCTATTTTCATGCTGCCAAGCACCGGCACAATGCCCGACGGATGCTTTAACAACCAAGCCAGCGCTACTTGCATGGCGTTAAGTCCATAAGTTTCGCCAATGGAAGTTAGCAAGCTAAACAATTCGTTTTCGGGCTTAAGCAATTTGCCTCCTGCCAAAGGCGACCAAGCCATTGGGGTAACCGAATGCTCTTGCATGTAATCGAGTTCGCCGTTGGTAAATGGCTCAAATGCCGAAACCGAAAGTTCTATTTGGTTGGTTATTAGCGGAAAACTTAAGCGCGACTGCAACAACGAAAATTGAGAAGGGGTAAAGTTCGAAACTCCAAAATAGCGAACCTTGCCTTGTGCTTTAAGCGTATCGAAAGCTTTAGCCGTTTCGTCGGGATTAAGCAGCATACTCGGCCTGTGCAACAGCAAAACATCCAAATAATCGGTATGT
>JAIFNC010000172.1 GCA_020047935.1 Bacteroidota bacterium | reverse complement strand
ATAAATTTACGGTCAACAAAATGCTTCCATTTGATATCGGTTTCGAGGGCTCGAATTTTTTCGCGCAGTTTCACGCCGGTATTTTCAGTTTTACTTATATATACAATTTCAATTTTACCTTGCGAAAGCCTGAAAACATAAAAAATTCCGGGCAAATTTGGTAAAATCTTACTCATTTCAATAAAACTATCACCTTTCGTGTATTGAAAATTTCCTCGATTTGTGTATTTGTCTAATTCGGAAAACATATATTAGCAGAGTTTAATTAGACTGCAAATATACGAAAATAGTTGATATTTACAATTTACAACAAGTTTGTATAGAAAAAAAAATACAGTATTTCAATTAACTTATTTGTTTCTAATTACTTCTATAGTACATAAAGTAAAAAAAAACTATAATTTTCCTTTCCATACAAAATAGTTCGAATTGAATGCCATTTCGTCGGGTTCTGTTGAAAAAATGCCAAATACCGACGAGCCGCTACCCGACATTTGTGCGTACAATGCACCAAGTTTGTATAGTTGCTCTTTTAGGTTTTCTATTTCAGGAAAAAGTGTAAAAACCGATCTCTCGAAATCGTTTGAAAGTACATATTTCCATTCTGTTATTGGTTGTTTTATTGCTTCGGAAACAGAAACCAAGGGAACTGCCGGATTTATAAGCGAATAGGCATCTTTGGTAGCAACATGTATTCCGGGGTTTACCAAAACTAAATAATAGCCTGAAAGGTTTAGATTTATTTCCGAAAGCTCGTTTCCTCGACCAAAGCCAAAAGCCGGAGTGTTTTTAACAAAAAATGCACAATCGGAACCAAAAATTGAAACGATGGCTTCCAATTGTTCGTTTGGTAAATTAAGTTCGAACTGCCGGTTAAGTGCTACCGCTGTAAAAGCAGCATCGGCAGAACCGCCGCCCAAGCCTGCGCCAAAAGGTATTTGTTTATGCAAATGCAATTTTATGTTAGACAATTGGTAGTTTTCTTTAAAATATTGGTACACTTTAACCACCAAATTGTCTGTTTCATTTCCATTAATTTGCACTCCGGTATTTATAAATTCAACGTGTGTACTTGTAGGAGTTATTTCAATAATATCCTGTAAACCAATTGGGTAAAATACAGTTTCAATATTATGGAATCCATCGGTTCGTTTTGAAACAACATTTAAACCAATATTAATTTTTGCATTAGGAAAACAGAGCATAGTTATTAATTTATTTATTAACAAAATAAAAGTTAAATTGTTAGTATCAACTAACGTATTTAAAATCAGTTTAATACAAAATAAAATCCGAACAAATTCAACGTTCTAAATGTATATATTTTAATTGAATGAAAAATTATTTCTATCTTCATGCCGCCATTTTTTTAAAATAAAAACTATGATTTTACTAGATTTTGAAAAGCCTATCGGCGAGGTTTTGAACCAGATAGACCGACTGAAGCAAGTTGCCGAAGAAAGCCAAATTGATGCAAGTGCAACCTTACGCGAACTTGAACAAAAGCTTCAAAATTTGCGAACACAAATTTATTCTACGCTAACTCCTTGGCAGCGTGTACAATTATCGCGTCATCCGGAGCGTCCGTATACCTTGGCATACATTCAGGCTATGACCGACGATTTTATTGAATTGCATGGCGATAGAAATGTAGCCGACGATAAAGCAATGATTGGCGGTTTTGGAAGCATTGAAGGGCAGACTTTTATGTTTGTAGGGCAGCAAAAAGGAGTAAATACTAAAATGCGCCAATACCGTAATTTTGGTATGGCAAACCCCGAGGGCTACCGAAAAGCACTACGATTGTTCCGTTTAGCTGAAAAATTTAATAAACCTATTGTAGCGCTTATCGATACACCGGGCGCATTTCCGGGGTTGGAAGCCGAAGAACGCGGACAGGGTGAGGCTATTGCTCGCAATATTTACGAAATGTTTAGCCTTAAAGTGCCGGTCATTTGCATTATTTTAGGCGAAGGTGCTTCGGGCGGAGCTATTGGCATTGGTGTGGGCGATAGAGTATTGATGCTTGAAAATACTTGGTATTCGGTTATTTCGCCCGAATCGTGCTCTTCAATTTTATGGCGAACATGGGATTATAAAGAAGAAGCTGCCAAACAGCTTAAACTTACTTCCGAAGATATGCTTCAGAATAAATTAATTGACGGGGTAATTAAAGAACCGCTGGGTGGTGCACATTCAGCTCCGTCAGAAATGTTTGAAATTGTGAAACAAACAATACTTTCAACTTACAAAGAACTGGCAGCAAAAACACCGGAAGAACGTATAAACGAGCGGATTGTGAAGTTTGGAAACATGGGTATTTATATTGAAGAATAGGGTTTATTGAAACTAACCGGTTTACGTACAAAAGTAACAAAACAGATTTTATAAAGAGAACGAAAGATGGCAGGCAAAACAGCTAATAATTATTATAAGCAAAACCAAGTTAGTTTACAAATAAATGAAAATGGCTTTCTTCCGCCTCAGGCGTTAGATTTGGAAGAAGCTGTATTGGGTGCATTATTGCTCGAAAAAGAAGCAGTAATTGAAGTGCTTGACTTGTTGCAACCCGAAAGTTTTTATAAAGAAGCGCACCAATTGATTTTTAAAGCAATTGTCGATTTGTCGAATAGCTTTCAAGGAATTGATATTTTAACCGTTGCCGAACAACTTAAGCGTAACGGTACTTTGGAAGGCGCCGGAGGTGCAGTATTTTTAGCACAGCTTTCTTCCCGAGTACACTCGGCAGTGCATGTGGAGTTTCATGCTCGAATAGTTGCACAAAAATACATTCAACGGCAGTTAATTCGTGCTTCAACCGAAATTCAGGAAAAGGCCTACGACCCGAATACCGATGTGGATGATTTGCTTGATTTTTCGGAAAAAAAATTGTTCGATATTGGGCAAGGCAATATAAAAAAGGACGCTGCCAAAATTGAAGACATTATTCGAATGTCGGTTAAAAATATGGAAGAAGCCGGCAAGCGTGAAGATGGTTTGAGCGGTGTGCCTTGCGGTTTTTCCGAACTCGATAGAATGACCAACGGTTGGCAGCCATCGGATTTGGTTATTATTGCCGCTCGACCTTCAATGGGTAAAACTGCGTTTGTTCTGTCGATGGCTCGAAATATTGCCGTAAATCATAACAGAGGAGTAGTGGTTTTTTCGCTCGAAATGGCTTCCATTCAGTTGGTAAATCGTTTAATTGTAGGCGAAACAGAACTCGATTCGGCTAAAATACGAACCGGCAAACTAAGCGACGATGATTGGCGACAATTCGACCAAAAAATTGTAAATTTAGAAAAAGCACCAATTTTTATCGACGACACGCCTGCTATTAGTGTGTTCGAGTTACGAGCCAAATTACGAAGGCTTATGATGCAGAATACCATCGATTTAATTATTGTCGATTATTTGCAGCTAATGACCGGACCGCCCGATGTACGAGGCAACCGCGAGCAAGAAATTTCGCATATTTCGCGGGGTTTAAAAGCTATAGCAAAGGAACTGAATATTCCGGTGCTTGCGCTTTCGCAGCTTAATCGTTCGGTCGAAATGCGTACCGGCGACAAACGTCCGCAACTTTCCGACCTTCGCGAATCGGGTGCTATTGAGCAAGATGCCGATATTGTGTTGTTTATTCACCGCCCCGAGCGTTATGGCATTACCGAAGATTCGGAAGGAAATTCGACTGCCGGACTGGCTGAAATTATTGTAGCTAAACACCGTAACGGTGCCATTGGCGATGTAAGGTTGCGTTTTATTGCCGACCAAGCCAAATTTGCCGATTTCGACGAAATTGGTCTTTCGCATTTAGATGATAATGAGCCGGTTTCTATACCCGGTGGAGTGGTTTCATATACCTCTAAAATGAATTCGAATTTCGATACCGGAATAAGCAATAACAAAGGCTTTGGCGACGATTTTTATAACCCGAACAAAAGCGGCGGAAGTTCGCCTTTCTAAAAAGACGACAGGAATATAAAAAAAACACCCGAAAAGCTTTTACTTTTCGGGTGTTTTTTGTTTTCTAAAAAGAAAGATGGACTACCTTTTTAGTACTAAAAAACTCTTCGTTAAAATAACCCGAAAGCGGTGTTACCGTTACTCTTTTGCCAAATGCACTTATTTCGTCCTTAATATCGCCTCCTTTAAGGTATATTATTCCGTTCGGCAAACCGTTTTTTTGGTTTTTTACATCTACCAAATGCTTAGTCTGATTGTTAAACACCGGTAATTCGGTTACCGCACGGCTGAGTACAAATTCAAATCTTCGTTTTAAATCTTCGCTTCGTATTTTTTCGAAAGTTACGTTGCTTAAGTTTAATGCTTTGGTTACTTCTTCAACCACTTTTATTTTTTTTCCGATAGAATCGATTAAATGAAATTGCGATTCGGGAAAAAGAACTGCCAACGGAATACCCGGAAATCCGCCGCCTGTACCAACGTCAATAATAGTTGTGTTTGGCTGAAAACGAATTAGCGAACCAATTGCCAATGAATGCAACATGTGGTGAAGCTCTAAATTGTCAATGTCTTTTCGCGAAACAACGTTAATTTGGTTATTCCAAAACTTGTAAACGTCAATCATTTGCTCGAATTGCGCTAATTGCAATTGAGAAAGCGATGGGAAATACTGTGGTATATAATTCATTCAATTAAATGTTTCCGGCTTTATCTTTCAAAATATTAAAAAGCAATTCGCGCGAGCGATGAATTCGTGCTTTTACGGTGCCAATAGGCAAATTCAGTTCTTCGGCTATTTCGGTATACGACATTTCGTTGAAATAGCGCAGTTCTATCAGTCGTCGGTACAGCGGATTAAGTTTTTTTACTACCGTTCGCATGAGCTTTTCTTTTTGATCCATTATCATTTGCTCTTCGGGGTCGGGGCCGGTAGAAATGAGTGTAACGGTCGACTCAACTATTTTCTCGTCGCTCGAACTTACAATAGAAACATGCTTCATTTGAGCTTTCTGTTTACGCAAAAAGTCGATTCCGTTGTTCGAAGCAATTTTAAATAACCAGGTACTGAAAGCGAAATTTGGAGTATATAATTCGAGGTTTTTGAATGCTTTACTAAAAGCTTCAATGGTTAAATCTTCGGCATCGTGCTTGTTATTTACCATTTTTAGCAGCATAAAATATATGGCATCGCGGTACAAACCAAGCAATTCGGCAAAAGCCGATTGGTCGCCTTGTTTGGCTGCTTGCACTATTTCATAATCGCGTTTGGCTTTATCTGAAAAATTCGGGCTTACTTCCATTGTATTGCTTTTGGCTTAAAAAAGTTTATAAGTGTAATAAACACATAAATTAAATGGATAAATATATCGAATATTGGCCACAAAAACAAAAAATTTAATGCTTTGAAATGCCTTGCCACGAAAAATAGCACTGTACTTCGCACTAAGTAGTAAAAAACAAGGGCAATAAGCGCCTGCAATTGTGCTGCCGGTACAAAAAGCAAACCGATTAAACATGCCAATACTGCAAATTTTGTAAACGGTTCGAAAGCTAAAATTATTTTATGCCAAAACTTATAATATCCCGAAACCGATAAATGCCGCACTTTTTGTCGGTACCAACCTAAAAAAGTTGGTTTTGCCTCCGA
>JAIFNC010000055.1 GCA_020047935.1 Bacteroidota bacterium | reverse complement strand
AAAAAACAATAGCAGCTTGCAATTGCAACCGAAATACCGGTAATTATCATTGTTAAGAATTATTCATTTTGAATGCATGTTGCAGATAGGCAGTAATTTCCATGCTATATGCAATGCCTAAATGAATAATCACTCCGCCGAAAATTGTACGGGTGTATAATGCAATTACTCCCAAAATATAGCCTCCAAAAAACGAACTGATTGCCTCGCCCACCGGTTTTCCGAAGTGCAAAAAAACGTAAGTTGCCGCTGCCGGCATTACCGCTTTTCTATCGACCAAACTTGCCAAACCTATTACAAACATGCCCCGAAACAGCAGTTCAACAAATACAAAGTCAATTCCGTAGGTTAATTCGAAAAACAACCCTGCCAGCCAATTGGGCAATTCAAAAACCTGTTCGCTTAAAGTCCATGATTTAAATTTTGGGTAGGTACGCAAAAAATCGGGCATAAACGATGCGGCAATAATGAGCGGAATCATAAATGCCAATAGAGTAAAATAGGGTTTTAAATTCAGGTTTCGTAAATGCAACCCATACAAGCCTTGGGTTTTGAAATCGATGGTAAGTTTGAGTATAATGAGCGGAATAAGCAAAACAGCCGGTCGCTTAAGGTAGAAAAAAATATAATTCATGTACTGTCTTTCGTACATGCTCTCAAAACTTTCGATAATTTTATACTGAAAATTAAACGCGCTAACCAAGGCAGTTAGAAAAACAAACAAAAAACTTTTGGCCCAAAAACCATAATTTTTAAGTTCGGTTTTGTCGCCGGTTATAAACATGCGCGGTACGGCAATTCCATAATAAGCCACCGCATAAAACAGCGTATAACCCAACAGATTAAAATTATTACGCTTGTCGGCATCTAAAACCGAGGTTTTTAGGTCGAATTTGTAGTTCAGGAAAGTACAAATTGCGACAAATAAAACGCTGTAAATATAGAAATTACGGTTGTAATCGTTTTTCCAAAATTCTTTTAAATACTTGCCTATGGTTTTCAAAACTATTATTGCTAATTATTCGGGTTTCATTATTACGCCAATGTTTTTTTGTCCGTCAATCATAATTTTGAGCGGCTTATCGAAATGAATATGGCATAAATATTCATCTTCGTAAGTTGGTTTGCAAGTTTTTAAAAATGCAATGTCGTAATAACCGTCGCCAATGTATGGGTTTAACGTAAGATAGCCCACTTTAAACGAGGTCAGGTTTTGGAAAAAGTGTGTACCTTGGCTTGGGTCTATACGGAAATTATGCAAGCCCGACTCGGCAATAACGCGCGCCTGCGAAATATGCGGCCATTTTACCGGCACTCCCAACCATGGGTCCGATGAGCCCCAACGCCCCGGACCGATAAGTACATAGTTACTGTCTGACGCTATAAATTTTTTGTTTATTTCGTCCACACGCTCGGCAATAAGTTGTGTTTTTGAAGCGTCGAACACATCGGGTTTTACAAATACAATATCGCTTACATTTTCATATACTCCATTGCCTAATGCTTGGTGCGAATAAATAAGGGTACTTTCGGGTTCAATGGCTTTTAAATCGGCATCTACCACTTCGCTGTTATTTACTATAGGTCGTATTTGCAGTAAATTAACAATTGGTTTATTTTTTCCTGCGGGGTCTAAATCAACGGCAAATTCAATTTCTACGTCGGCATTCATTTCGGCTTTGCCAATTTTTAGCACATCGCTAATAATGTTGCAAAGCGGAAATAAATCGTATTGCAAAACCCCGGCAAACGAAAGTACGCGCTTACCGGTGTAACCCGTTCCGGGGCGCAGAACATGGTTTTGGTGGTCGAAAGTTGAGGCAATATAAGTAAGCGAGCCGTCCGATTCAGCTTCGTCAATGGAAAGTTTCAGTAAATTAATGCCTTCGTTGGTTGAAGTTTTAAGTTCGTCGGAAGTTAAGTCGAGTGCATAAAACTCTTTTTGTGTATCGCGCAGGGCGTATTCAACCGACGAAAGTTGCATTACTTTTTTAGGCAATTTTGGCGAAAACCTAAGTGCCACGCTGCCCTCAACAATATGTTTGCCTAAGCCCAAGGCTATGGTAATTACTCCATCTTCGGCTTTTTCGTCGCCCACGGGATAAAAGTTTAACGAACGAGCTACACCCGAAAAAGTTGGGTAGAATCGGTTTCCGTATTTTCTGCCGCAGACTTCTTGCAACACTACCGCCATTTTTTCTTCGTCAATTACGTTTTTGGTGGCTTCAATGTACGAACGACTGTCGGAAAAATATACCGAGGCATATACCGATTTAATTGCTTTAGCCAAGTTTTGTGCAAATTTCGATTTGTCCAATAAATCGGGCAACATGTAGGTACTGTAAATTCCGGCAAAGGGTTGGTAGTGGCTGTCTTCCAACAAACTCGACGACCGAATGGCAACCGGTTTATCGATATGATGAAGGAATGCCAAAATGTCCCAATGAATTTCGCTTGCAAAACGACCATCGACAAAGGTTTGCAGAATTTCTTCATCGCCGGCTTTTCGTTTCAGTATTTTTTGTACCGATTCGTTTTTCATAAACTCGCTGAAAATTTCGGTAGAAACAACCAACGAGCGCGGAATACTTAAACTTACTTCGTCATATTTTTTTGTCAGATTATGCTTTTTAATCATGTTATCCAAAAAAGCCAAACCGCGAGCTTTTCCGCCTAACGAACCTTTTCCTAAGCGTGCGAAAGTTAAATACTCGTCGTAATTATCGCGCACGAAATCGGCAATAATACCTTTCGATGAGTTTTGTCGGTACGCTGCAATTGAATTGTACAAGAATTTGCGCAAATGGTTCAGATCGGTAAAATCGTCTATAGAAACTTGGCGCATCGATTCCGAAAGTGTAAATAATGCTCTGGCTTTTAGCCATTTCGAAACGTGGTGTTTGCTTAAATGATAACGGAAGGAATCGTCCGGAATATCATCCAGTTTTTCCTGCAAATCTTTTAAATCCTTAATTATGAACGGTGCTTTAATACCGTTTGGGTCTTTAAAAACCAATTTACCAAACCCAAGTTGTCGGCGAATAAAGTCTTTAAACTTTTCAATATCGTTGGGTGTGTGTTTCTGTATAAATTTGGCGTTTAATTCCTCGGCGTGCTCTTCGTTAAAAGCATCCGACGATTGAAAAAGCAAGGGCACATAGTTATCGTGTGCACGCACCAGTTTAAGCAGCTTATAACCGGCAAGTACGTCCTCTTCTTTACAATTTTTATCGATATTAAACGAACCGTCGCTAATAATACCCAGCATTTTACCGGGGTATTTATGGTAAATTTCGTGCGCATCCAAATAGGTACGAGCAAGCAAAATTTTTGGTCGTGCACGCATTTGCATGGTTCGTTGGTGCTCGGTAAGTGCTTCGGTTACATCCTGTTTCGATTCTTCGAATATGGTTTTGTACAAAACCGGCAAATAGGTAGAATAATTTCGAACCGAATTTTCGACCAATAAAATATAATTTACGCCTTCTTTAATATCGTTGTCGGCATTGTTTCTGTCCTCAATCAGTTTTACAATGGCAAGCAACAAATCGGTATCGCCCAGCCAACTGAATACGTAATCAACACCGCCTTGGTCTTCGTTTTTAAGGGTTTGCGATACTTCGCGCGAAAATGGCGTAAGTACAATAACCGGCATTTTTTCGCCATAAGTTTCTTTAATTACTTTTGCCAATGCAAAGGCATTTCCGCCCGAAACACTAAGCATCGAAATAACCAAATCTATCTGATTATCTTTTTCTTCCAACGCATTAATGGCTGCTTTTGCCGAGGTTACTTTTATAAATTGCGGCGGATAGCGCAAATGCAATCGAACATATTCCATAAAAATACGCTCGTCAATTCTGCCGTCCTCCTCCAACATAAACGCATCGTAGGTACTGCAAACGAGCAATATTTTTCGAATACGTTTCGACATAAGCAGTTCAAAATTTACATCGTCGTATTTAAAATCGGTGTTTTTCAAATTGGCAACATCAATCATATGCGCATATTTTTAATTGAACAGTAATTTTTATCTAATCGGCACAAAACTATTGCTTTTTACTTAATCTGAAGTATAAAGGTTTCAATTAATTTCTACCACCACCGGACAATGGTCGGAATGTTTTGCATTGGGCAAAATAGCTGCGCCGGTTAGTCTGCCTGCCAGTTCGTTGCTAACCATGTGGTAGTCAATTCGCCAACCTTTGTTATTGTTACGTGCATTGGCGCGGTAACTCCACCAACTGTATTGGTGTTTTTCAGGTACAACCTGCCTGAAACTGTCGGTAAAACCTTTATCGACAAAGCTTTGAAACCAATCGCGTTCTTCGGGCAAAAAGCCGGAAGTTTCTTGCTGTTTTTCGGGGTTATGAATATCAATCCAAAGGCGGCAAATATTATAATCGCCTGAAATTACAAGATTCGGACGTTCCTTTTTCAAATCAAGAATAAAATTCGTTACATCGGTTAAAAATTCCATTTTGAAGGCTTGTCGGTCGTCGCCCGAAGAACCCGAAGGAAAATAGATGTTTAAAAAGCTGATGTCGCCAATATCGAGACGCAACACTCTGCCCTCGGCATCGTATTTTGGGTTATTCATGCCGTAAACCACTTTGTCGGGGGTAATTTTCGAGAAAGTAGCCACACCGCTGTAGCCTTTTTTCTGTGCCGAAAAGGCATAGCACTTATAGCCTAAGGCCTCAAAAGCAGCTTGGTCTATTTGGTCGGGTTGCGCTTTGGTTTCTTGTATGCTGAAAATATCGGGTTTTTCGGTTTTAAGCCAATCAATTAAGCCCTTGCTTAAAGCCGAACGCACGCCGTTTACATTATAAGATATTATTTTCATTTGTATATTTCTTTCTTTTTTTAATTTGAAAATCATTAACGCATCTAAACACAAACATAAACTTTGATTTTCGAACGGCAAAATCTTTTTTCGGTCAAATCGGTTCCAGCTCGGTTTTTCGCGGTCTGACCGGTTCCGCCGGTCTGACCGAAATTTTAAAAAAGTTTAGAAATTAAACTCTATCCGCCGGTTGCTTTTGCAAAAAAACACAATCCGTCTGACCGTTTTGGAACGGTCTGATGGAAAAAGACTTTGCCCGACGTTAGTCGGGTAAACGTCGAAAATTTAATAAAAAACAATTGCCCGGAAAAACCACAATCCGTCTGACCGCTTTGGAGCGGTCTGACGGAAAAGTCCTAAAACTTCAAATAAAAATCTTTGGTAAGTTCAATATATTCTTCGCTATAGATATGTCGCGAAAGTTCAATAACCATTTCGGTTTTGCTTGGTTCAGTTTCGTTAAAACCAAAAGCGCTAACAATACGTTTTACCGGTTTGTCGGGTAAGGGTTTTATATTGAATATTTGTTGAAGTGCCAATTTATTTAATTGCGCTTCAATCAAAAACGAATTGAAGGAATCTGCCGGGGTAATTAGCCATATTTTACCGTTTTCGGAAAGTGTGTGCGTGCCATATCGGGTGCTTTAAGGCTGTTCTCGAAAAATGGCGGATTGCACACTATAGTGTCGAATTGCCGTGTTTTATGTTGGTCGGCAAAAGTTTTAAGTTCGGTGTGCAGTATGGTTACACGCTCGTTCCAAGGCGAATTGGCGGCATTAAATTGTGCTTCAAGTGCAGCGTCGGCATTTATTTCGATGCCGGTAATTAGCGCCTGCGAGCGTTGGGCAAGCATTAGCGCTACCAAACCGGTGCCGGTGCCAATATCCAACACGGAAGCAGCATTTTCGACTTGAACCAAAGCACCGAGCAAAACGCCATCGGTGCCAACTTTCATGGCACTTTTTTCTTGTACAATGGTAAATTGTTTAAATTTAAAATATGAATTAGCCATGCATTAATTTTTCGAAAACTCCGGCACCAAACAACGCAAAATCGTATTTTACCGGGTCGTTGGCGTCGAATTT
>JAIFNC010000139.1 GCA_020047935.1 Bacteroidota bacterium | reverse complement strand
TTGAAGGCGAATACACTGAAGTAGTTTTGCATAAAACAATCCGGTATAAATTAGCCGACGACCGAAAAATTGACATTTCGTTTTTACCGCAAGAAAAATCGGTTAAAATTATCGAAAAATTCGACCACGAAAATGAATTCCCAATTCATTTCCAGAAAGCCGGATGGTTATCGATACTGCTTAAAAAAATGAAAGAGTTCCAGCCAATTAAATGGTGGAACTCTTTTCAAAAAAAACTAAATTTGAACTATTTACCTATTTCCTTTTATCGAGCCGCTGCCCGTAACTTTTGCATCAATGGTAGCATTTCCAATGTAGCTGATGTCGCCCGAACCGCTAATACGTGCTTTCAATGTTTCTTCGGCTGCAACGTTCATGTCGCCAGAGCCTGCTATTGAAGCTGTAACCTCACCGGTACTGATTTTTTCCGAATTAATATTTCCTGAGCCCGAAATAGTTAAATGTCCGCTCTGTGCGCGTTTTGTGCCTGCAAGGGACATGTTTCCCGAGCCCGAAATAGTGCAATTGTAGCTTACTGCTGCCAAATTATCGAATCGAATATTGCCGCTGCCCGAAATAACCAAATCTAAATTTTCGGTATTAACCAAGTTGGCGGCAGTAACATTGCCCGATCCGCTTAAAACAACCGCTTCAAGTTTAGGCAAACTTACATAAACCGTAACTTTATCCGAAAAATCTTTCCAGTTTTTGGTTTTAATAACCAGCTTTGTACCTTCAACATAAATTTCCAGTTTTTCCAAATCGCTTTCGGTAGCTTCAACTTTTACATTAAAACTTTCGGCTTGAGTTAGCACTACATCGGCAGAAGTGCTCAGGTTTATTTGGGTAAAGCCGGTTAAATCGAAATTTTTGTCGGTTTTTACGTTGTTTTCGTTGTTTTGAGCCGCTGTACTGCGGTTGCATGCAATGACGCTTAAACTAAAAGCGAAAATAAAAATCATCAGTTTGGTTTTCATAACAAAAGGTTTTAAATTTAGCTAACGACGATTTGTTTTTTGAAACGCTGCATTAAATTCAAAAAAAAATTAATACGCTTTAACTCTTCCGCTTCCGGTTACATTAACCGTTATTTGCGGATTGCCTTTGTAAATTACGTCGCCACTGCCGCTTAATCTGCCTGAAAGATATTCGCGAGCCCATATTACGCAATCGCCGCTGCCCGAATTTCTAATTTGAACCGCATCCGATTCAAGTTTAATTGCTTCGTAACTTCCGCTGCCGGTAATTAGAATATTTTGTTCGAAACATTTATTTGAGCCGGCAACAAAAATGTCGCCCGAGCCGGTAATATCGGCTTCAATGTAATCGGCAAGCATATCTTTTATATGAATATCGCCGCTTCCATGATTTTTCATTTCTAAAGCCGAAACATTAAATACATCATCAACGTAAATACTGCCCGAACCCGAATTTTCAATTAAGCTGATATCAGGTGCTGAAATAAATATTCTTACATCACTGCCCGATAAAATACAGCCGTCGATATCAATTTCGAGTACACCGTTTTCAACGTCAAGGTCAACCAAAGGTTGAATGTTTTCGTAGGCTTCCACTTCAACCAAATATTCGTCGGACTGAACAAAATAAACATCGGCAGAGCAATTTAAGCTAATGCCTTCAAAACTGCGCAAATCGCGCTCTTCGGTAATAATTCTGCCCGAACCGCTTATGCAATAATTAAACATCATACATGCCGGCGATACCATTAATATGAGTAAAACAACCGGAATAAATAATTTTTGAAATTTGTTCATAGCTTTTTTTATTAATTTTAATCTTTATGCAATTTTAACTGTAAAAATAAACTTCGGTTTTTAATTAAAGAACAAGTAAAAATTAAATAGGTTGCATATAGAGTAAAAAAAAATCAATATCTTTGAAGCCCGATAGAAAGATTGGTCGTAAATTAGAAACCGAACCGGATAAATTTTAAATAAATCTTATGGTTGATACATTATTTTTGAGAAAACATTCACCCCGATGGGTTGTTTTACTTATTGATACCGGCATTAGTTTTTTTTCGCTAAGTTTGGCTTTTTTGCTTCGTTTCAATTTTAAGATTACCGAAGAATTTTCGGATTTGTGGTTATATGCTGTAGCGTTTGTGGTCGGAATTCGATTGTTGAGTTTTATTATATCGAAAACTTACGCAGGCATTGTTCGGTACACCACAGGCAAAGATGCCGAACGAATATTTTTGGTTGTTGCCGGCGGTAGTGCGTTTATTGCCATTGTAAATTTTGCTTTCTATTTCTATATTAGCGATTCTTATTTGGTGCCGTTTTCGGTTATTCTTATCGATTTCTTTATTTGCGGATTTTTACTTACTGCTTCGCGGTTTGTGGTTAAAGCTGTATTTGCTCGTTTTACCGAAAATGTAGGAAACCGAACTAATGTAATTATTTACGGAGCCGACCATTTGGGTATTGTAACCAAAGATACCTTAGAACGCGATACTAAAATAAATTACCGAATTATTGCATTTATTGATGATTCGACAAATATTGTAGGCAAAAAAATTGACGGTATTGATGTATATCATTCCGATAAGTTGAATTATTTACTTGAATTGCATACCATTTCGAGCGTAATTATTGCTAAAAAGAACGTAACAAAAGACGAAAAAAATAACATAGCCGATATTTGTATACACCATTATGTAAAGTTGCTTACGCTGCCCGATTTTGGTAAATGGATTAACGGTGAATTAAGTGTGAATCAAATTCGGAATATTAACATTTCCGACTTGTTGGAGCGCGACCCAATTCAGCTCGATAAAGAGCAAATAAAGCGCGAAGTAAGCGAATATACCATATTGGTAACCGGAGCGGCAGGTTCAATAGGCAGCGAAATTGTTAGGCAACTTACCCAATTTGAACCAAAACTGATTGTATTGTTCGACCAAGCCGAATCGCCTTTATACGATTTGGAATTGGAGCTAAAAGAGAAGTTTAATTTCCGGAGATACGAAATTGTAATTGGCGATATAACGAATAGAATTCGAATTAATCGCACCTTCGAAGCGTTTAAGCCCGATATGGTGTACCATGCTGCGGCTTATAAACATGTGCCAATGATGGAAAATAACCCCATTGAAGCAGTAACAAACAATATTTTCGGAACCAAAATGGTAGCCGATATGTCGGTTGAACATGGGGTGCGCAAGTTTGTAATGATTTCGACCGACAAAGCAGTAAACCCTACCAATGTAATGGGAGCATCGAAACGTATTGCCGAAATTTATTGCCAAAGTTTAGGCAAAAATTCATCAACCTCATTTATTACTACACGATTTGGAAATGTGTTAGGTTCAAACGGTTCGGTTATTCCGCGTTTTAAAGCACAAATAGAAGCAGGCGGACCGGTAACCGTAACCGATGCTCGAATAACCCGCTATTTTATGACCATTCCCGAAGCATGCCAATTGGTGCTTGAAGCAAGTGCCATGGGCAAGGGAGGCGAAATTTTTGTATTCGATATGGGACAGTCGGTTAAAATTGTCGATTTGGCAAAAAAAATGATTCGTCTTTCGGGCTTAAAAATAGGAAAAGACATAGAACTTTCGTTTACCGGTTTGCGGCCCGGCGAAAAATTATACGAGGAGTTGTTAAATAACGAGGAAAATACCTTACCTACGTATCATCCGCAAATTATGATTGGTAAAGTGCGCGAATATAATTTTGAAGAGGTTAAAGCGCAATTACACGAATTGGCGGAAATAAAAAAGACGCACGATAATTATAAAATTGTTGGTATGATGAAAGCTATGGTGCCTGAGTTTTTAAGCCAAAATTCGGAGTTTGAAAAATTGGATGTAGCACCGGAAAAAAAGAAATAAAATTACGTTTTTTTGCGAATGAAAAGGTTTTTGCGAGCATGCATGAACCTTTTTTGTTATATAAGTTGGTTTTTCTACCCTAAATTTATACCGAGCAAACCTTCCGGCAATTGCACATCCATGCGTTTTTCGTCATCGGAAATAGCAACTATAAATTCCGAAACAGCAGGAATGTAATAAATTTCGTTGTTTAGTGTAATTTCAATTAACGGATTCGACGGAATGTTTATATAGTCGCTTATAACTCCGCAGAAACCTATCGATTGGTCGTGTACACTATAGTTGATAAGTTGGTCGAAATTCGATAATTCGTCAGCTTCATCAGGGCTGTCTGTTTCGGTAACAAATACTTTTTTACCCACTAAATTAAGTGCGGCTTTTTCCGACCGAACTTCAATAAAAGAAAGCAGCATGCTTTTGTTGCCTTTTTGTTTAACCCCGTTTTTTGTAAAATGAAACGGAACCTGTATTTTGTCTATTTCAACAAATACAAATCCCGTTTTTGTGTATTCTTCGTAAAAATCGACTGCTAAATTAAGCACCAAATCGGTGGTTCCGAAAACTTTACCGAAAGTTCCTATCAATAGCAAATCGCTGTGGTGCATGGTATGCAAAAATTAGTCTTCGGTAGTTTCTGCAGTTTCCGAGCTAACTTCAGCATTTTTTGCGGCATGAGCATCAGCTTTTGCTTTTGCTATAGCGGCTGTACGTTGTTCTTTTACTTTAGCTTCAGCGGCCATTTGAGCAGTACCGGCATTTTTGCCATCTACTTTCAAACCGTCTTTTTTAGCCTGAATTTTAGCTTCCTTACCTTGTACCCAAGTTTGGAATTTTACTTCAGCTTGTTCTAAAGTCAATGCTCCTTTTTTTACACCTTCCAATAAGTGTTTTTTCATGTAAACACCTTTGTACGATAATACTGCGCGTGCAGTGTCGGTGGGTTGAGCACCTTTTTGTAACCAATCCATTGCTGCATCGAAGTTTAAATCGATGGTTGCGGGGTTAGTCATGGGGTTATAAGAGCCTATCCTTTCAATGAACCTGCCATCTCGTGGCGCTCTGCTGTTTGCTACTACAATGTAGTAGAACGGACGACTTTTGCGACCGTGTCTTGCTAATCTAATTTTTACAGGCATAACAACTTTTGTTTAATAATCTAAAAAGTGGTGCAAAAATAGATACTTTTAACCTAATTTCAAAATTTATTGCTGCTAAAATTTTAAATAAAATTAGTTTAATTCTCTAATATTGAATAAATTACTATGGGAATTGGTTGATAAATAGTCTGAAAATCAGTAACTTGATTGTGTTTTATTCGAAAATTATCCTGAAAATGCGAATTCAGACCTAACACATAAATTTATTGCTATTTTGCTAACTGTTAGTTTTTTATTTTTTACCGAACTTGCTTTTCTGAAAACTGATTTCGTGCAATATTGAATTTATTGAATGAATAAAGGATATTAAAGAACTTCGAGTTCTTAGTGTAACTTCTTCGTGAACTTCGTGGTAACTTTTTTACCACAAAGAACACAACGTTTATTTCACAAAGAACACAAAGAAAAAACTTCGTGTATTTCGTGAAACTTCGTCGTGAACGTTGTGGTAAAAATGCGAGAAATAAATACAGCTCAAAAATTTGCATCTTTGGAAATCGATAAAAATTCCGACGCCTACCAAAGCAAACCGAGCTATTCCCGGCTATGAAAAAGCAACTTGCAAAATTTATTCCGAATGCTTCATACTCTTTACCTTAGCCCGGTTGTTAATAACTTTCCGGCTATTTTTTGGTATAGCTGATTATGAAAGAATTTGTACACTTACATGTCCACACACAGTATTCTATTCTCGACGGTGCTTCCGGAATACCAAAGCTTATTGCTAAAGCAAAGGCCAACGGTATGCCGGCAGTAGCTATAACCGACCACGGCAATATGTTTGGCGCAAAAGTTTTTCATAAAACAGCTAAAAAAGAAGGTATTAAACCTATTTTAGGGGTTGAAGCATACGTTGCAAGGCGCAGTATGAGTGATGTAAGCGATAAACAAGACCGAAGCGGCAACCACTTAATTATTCTGGCTAAAAACAAAATTGGCTATAAAAATTTGATAAAACTGGTTTCCGAATCATGGACAAAAGGTTTCTATTACAAACCGCGTATTGATAAAGAGCTGCTTTTCAAACACAAAGAGGGCTTAATTATTTCGAGTTCCTGCTTGGGCGGCAGTATTCCGCAAGGTATTATTGAAAACAAACCCGACGAAGCCGAAGCCGCTTTATTGGAATTTAAACGCGAATTTGGCGACGATTTCTACCTTGAATTGCAACGACATAAAACCGGAAATCCGCAATTAGATTCCGATACGTTTCGATTGCAGGAAATTTCGAATTATGCCATTGTTGAATTAGCTAAAAAGCACAATGTAAAATATTTGGCTACCAATGATGTGCATTTTGTAAATGCCGAAGATGCCGAAGCACACGATATTTTAATTTGTTTAAATACCGGAAAAGATAAGGACGACCCAACCCGAATGCGCTACTCGGGGCAAGAGTTTTTCAAAACCCCCGACGAAATGTACAGCTTATTTTCCGATTTTCCGGAAGCCTTGGAAACAACGTTGGAAGTGGCAAATAAGGTGGAAATTTACGATTTGGACTCGAAACCGATTATGCCCGATTTTCCGATGCCGGAAGGGTTTACCAACGAAGACGAATATTTGCGCTATATAACCTACGAAGGCGCCAACAAACGCTGGCCCGAATTAACTCCCGAAATTACCGAACGACTCGATTTTGAGTTGGCAACCGTTAAAAAAATGGGTTTTCCGGGGTATTTTCTTATTGTTTGGGACTTTATTAAAGCAGCCCGCGAAATGGGCGTTTCGGTAGGGCCCGGTCGCGGTTCGGCTGCCGGTTCGGTAGTTGCCTATTGTTTGCGAATTACCGATATAGACCCCTTGAAATACAACTTACTTTTTGAGCGTTTCCTGAACCCCGACCGTATATCGATGCCCGATATTGATATTGACTTTGACGACGACGGACGCGAAATGGTAATAAAATGGGTAGTAGATAAATACGGCAAAAATAGGGTGGCGCATTTGGTTACTTTTGGTACAATGGGCGTAAAGTCAGCCATAAAAGATGTAGCTCGTGTTGAAAAAATGCCGCTTTTTGAAGCCGAACGACTCACCAAGTTTATTCCGGAAAAACCGGGAATTAACTTCAAAAAATCGTACGAACAATCGCCCGAACTTACCTACGAAAAGAAAAACGGAAGCGAGCAGGTAAGGCAAACGCTTGGTTTGGCTGAAATTCTGGAAGGTTCGGTTCGGCAAACCGGCATACATGCCTGCGGTATTGTAATCGGTAAAGATGATTTGTCTAATTACATTCCGCTTTCGACCAACAAAGAAGCCAGTTTGTATGTAACCCAATACGACGGCAAGCATATTGAAGATGTGGGGATGCTTAAAATGGACTTTTTGGGCTTAAAAACCCTTTCAATTATAAAGGAAGCGATTGAAAACGTTGAGCTTTCGCGCGGAATAAAGGTGGATATTGACAATATTTCGATAACCGATAAAAAAACCTACGACTTATTTTCAGCAGGAGAAACTACCGCTATATTCCAGTTTGAGTCTACCGGTATGCGTAAGTACCTTAAACAGTTAAAGCCCAACCGTTTCGAAGACTTAATTGCCATGAATGCGCTGTATCGTCCGGGCCCGCTGGAGTACATACCTAATTTTATTGACCGTAAGCACGGGCGCGAAAAAATTATGTACGACTTGCCCGAAATGGAGGAATATTTGAACGATACCTACGGCATTACGGTGTACCAAGAGCAGGTGATGCTTTTGTCGCAGAAGTTGGCTAACTTTACCAAAGGCGAAGCCGACTCGCTGCGTAAGGCAATGGGTAAGAAAATTATAGCCATGATGGAGGAGCTGAAGGTTAAATTTATAGCCGGCGCCGAAAAAAATGGTCATAAAAAGGAAACGCTCGAAAAAATTTGGAAAGACTGGGAGGCTTTTGCTCAGTATGCGTTTAACAAATCGCACTCTACTTGCTATGCCT
>JAIFNC010000116.1 GCA_020047935.1 Bacteroidota bacterium | reverse complement strand
GAAGATATTTTTAAAGGTTTTACAGCCGGCGCCGATGACTACATAACCAAGCCCTTTAGTATGCAAGAACTGCTTTTTCGGATTGAAGCTATTTTGAAACGCACCAAACACGGCAATGCACAAGCCGAGCACGCCAACTACACCATTGGAAATTTTTTATTCGATACAAATAAACGTATTTTGATAAAAGGCGACGATGAAATAAAGCTTACTACCAAAGAATCGGACTTGCTTAAATTGCTATGCATAAACGCCAACGGAGTACTGGAACGCAATTTTGCGCTAAAATCGATTTGGATTGACGACAATTATTTTAACGCTCGAAGCATGGATGTGTATATTACGAAACTTCGTAAATATTTAAAAGACGAAACCGGAGTAGAAATAATGAATGTACATGGCAAAGGATTTAAACTTATTCTGCCCGAAAATAATTAAGGATTAATTACGTTTTGTAAAATAAAACGCAATTATCTTTACTATGCTATTCAAACATTTTTTGTTTATCGCTTTGGTGACGTTTTTAAACCAAACCATTAGCGCACAGTACGTTAAAAACGTAAAACTTGAAGCCGAACTTTTTAAAAGCACCAAAAAAACTTTTGAATTCAGTTTAGAAAAAACCGAGGCATTAAGCTCAATTGCTATACAAATACCGGAAAAAGCATCGTTTGCAACCATTTTTTTTGTTTGCAATAACGATACTTTTCCTTTTACACCGGACGAAGAATTTCTGCCGGCAAACGGAATGCAAAAAAGTAACCTGATTGTGTTGGAAACTCCGGTAACCAAATTTTCAATTTATCAATCAGGCACCGCATTCGAAACCAACGTAATTCTGCTTTCGGTACCGCCGTTTCAAAATATTTCAATTGAAAATGAAAAAAAAACTATTGGCGGCGGCTGTTCCGAACCCGCCGACATAATTAAGCAATCGGTTTGGCGAACCGGGCTTCCGACCCCGGCTTACGAGCGAATTTTCACCCAAGTTAAACACGTAATTGTACACCATACGGCAGGTTCTAATAGCGCTACCAACTATACCGATGTAATTCGAAATATTTACATTTATCATACGCAATCCAATGGTTGGTCGGATATTGGGTACAATTATTTAATTGCACAAAACGGAACTATATATGCAGGTCGTGACCCACTTAATGGTGCTCAAGACAATGTAATGGGCGCACACTTTTCAGGAAAAAACACCAACACCATGGGCATTAGTTTAATGGGAAACTACGAACCGGAAAAAGATAAGCCAATAGTTTCACCTCCAACGATACAATTGGAAGCACTTCAAAAACTTGCCACATGGAAACTGGCTAAGGAAAACTTAAACCCGGATGCTTGGTTTTCACATCCGTTGAATGCTAATTTAAGTACCCTTTCCGGACACCGCGATGGAGGCAACACAGCTTGCCCCGGAACCGAAGTTTATAAATTATTGCCTACACTACGAAAAAACATAAAAACCGACATGGAAACCAATTGCGGTTTTAACTTTACCGGTATAAATGAACCAATTAAAAATGAAGTTTTCGAACTATTTCCTAATCCCGCAACCTCTGAATTTTACATCAATTCAATTGAAGTAATAAAAGAAGTGAATATATATAATATGCTGGGTTTAAACATTATACATACTATCAACCGGAGTACCAATAAATTAACTATTTCGGTAGAAAATTTGCCTGTGGGTATTTATACTATTGAACTGATTATTAACAACAAAAGAATAATTCAAAAATTATCGGTTGTTCGTTAGCTCCTATCCTACCCTTTTTTCTTTTGAAAAAAATGAATAATCTCATTAATTCATAAACTAATATGTACTAATTTTGGGCAAATTTTGAATTACATTTTCAACCCAAAACCAATGAGTAAATTAGAAGCTTATTTCGAGCAGTTCCGAAAAAATATTATAGGAATAGATGCCGAATTTGAATCGCCTTATGGCAGAAAAAAAATTATATACGCCGATTGGATAGCCAGCGGAAGGTTATATTTACCTATTGAAGATGCTATGAAAAACACCTTCGGTCCGTTTGTTGGCAATACACACTCCGAAGCATCGGAAACCGGCGTAAGTATGACCATGGCTTACCATCAAGCTCAAAAAATAATTAAAAAGCACGTAAACGCTTCGGCAGATGACGTAATTATAACAACCGGCACCGGAATGACAGGCGCTATCAGTAAATTTCAGCGTATTTTAGGTTTGCGAGTTCCCGAACAAGCCAAATTATATTGTGCAGTTGGCAACCAAATTGGCAGTGCTTGCATCAACTTGCCTGAAACCGAGCGTCCGGTAGTATTTGTTACACACATGGAACATCATTCAAACCATACTTCGTGGCTCGAATCGATTGCCGATGTGGTAGTTATTGAACCCGCTGCAGACATGAACGTAAATCCGGAAAATTTAAAAGCGGAATTAGAAAAATACAAAAATCGTCCGCTTAAAATTGGCTCATTTTCAGCATGTTCTAATGTAACCGGTATCACACCGCCCTATTATGAATTGGCAAAATTAATGCACGAATACAATGGTATTTGCTTGGTCGATTTTGCAGCTTCAGCACCTTACGTAGAAATAAACATGCACCCTGCCGACCCAAAGGCGCAATTAGACGCTATTTTCTTTTCGCCACACAAATTTTTAGGCGGTCCGGGAAGTTCGGGTGTACTTATTTTTAATAAAAAACTATACAAAAACACCGTGCCCGACCAACCCGGCGGCGGTACCGTAGAGTGGACCGACCGTTGGGGACGAAAGAGCTATATTGACGATATTGAAACCCGCGAAGATGGCGGAACTCCAGGTTTCTTGCAAACAATTCGAATTGCTTTAAGCATCCGATTAAAAGAAAAAATGGGAGTAAAAAACATCCACGATCGCGAAAATGAACTTATTGAAATAGCTTTCAGTGAGTTAAGAAAAATAGACAAACTTAACATTTTGGTTGATACCGACCAAGAACGTATAGGAGTATTTTCGTTTTACATAACCGGAATACATCATAACCTTATGGTTCGTATGCTTAACGACCGCTTTGGTATTCAAGTTCGCGGAGGATGCTCATGTGCAGGCACTTACGGGCATTATTTATTAGACGTATCGCAAGAAATTTCGAGCAGAATAACCGGGAAAATAGACCAAGGCGATGCTTCTGAAAAACCGGGTTGGATTCGCTTATCACTTCACCCTACCATGACTAATGCAGAATTACTTTACTGTACCAATGCAATAAAAGAAACCGTCGAAAATGCAATTGAATGGAAATCAGACTATCAGCACGATAAACGTACCAACGAATGGTTTCACAAATCGGAAAAGCGAAAAATGCCCGAAGACTTTGACCCTTGGTTTCAATTTTAGTTTCTGTGCAAAAATAAAAGCAAGCAATCCGAATGCTTGCTTTTATTTTTTACGAGCGCACACTAATAAAATACCGGCATCGGCCTCTTTGTAAAAAAGTTTCATGGTATCGGTGCTCAATTCCATAATTTTAAACTTTCCGGTAGTTGTACTTTCCGATATCAACAATTCATTTTCAACTTCGTTGTAAGCCCAAGTACCGGCACCTGAAATTTTCATAATATTTACTTCCAACTCCGAATTTGGTTTCAGATGCAAATAACTGTCGGTCGATAACATTCCTCGATACAAACTATTAATTTGCATCCTAATTTCTTCGTCAGCAATTGTGCTCATGTCAATAGCTACAATTTGCCAGTTGCCTTTATACAAGGCCACTTTGCCTGAACTTGCTTGCTTGGTAGTTTTACAAGCAATCGATAATAACAGTAAGAAAACTAAAAATGTATAGCGCATAATTTTTTCTTACAAAAATAATTTATTTTCCGTAACGCAATGCAAGTATTCCATTTCTCTTCAAATTTTATTAATACAACTTAACTTTACTTGCATATAATCAAACCAAACAATACTAAGCAATTATTGTTTTTTAAGCTTCATTCGTTTAATTTAATGAAATAAAAACAATATTAAACGAACTAATTTATACTTTTGAATAAAATATTTAAAATATAAGAAGCAATATTGTAAAAAATAAATTGTTTTTATATATCTTTGTAAAACTATGTTAATTTTATAAAAATAGATTAAAATGAACTCTATAAGCGTTGAAAATTTAATACAAAGAACCGAAGAGATTGCAAAAGTAGTAAAAACTGAATTCGATTTGTTTGAGAGTTATGGGCTTCAAAAACAAATTATAGAACAGATAGAAAAACAAGCATTTCAACTTAAGAACTTTGGAAAAGATGAAGTTTATAAAATTGAAATAAAAAAAACCGTGCACGAAAAGAAAGTTATTCGTGCAAAAATTCTAAATGAAGTCCGTGCTATAAAAGTACATTTGTCGTTTAGAACCGGGGAAGAAAAAAATGAAATTGACGAACTTTCCAAAGGCATAACATTAAGCACCGATGAAAAGATGCTACAAGCAGCCAACAAAATAATGAACCGAATAAATAATTGGCCGGACACGCTAAAAAGTGAAAACATAATTTTGGAACTAATGCGCAATTTTAGTAACGACCTAAATTTTTACAGTTTAGCGGTAAAAAACAATAACAATTTGCGCAAAGAACGCAAGCAATTAACTGAACGCCGCAATAAATTAAAATCGGATTTATATACAAATTTAAGCCGCATTTCGGATATAGGTAAATGGATTTATAAAGATAAATCAAAAGAAACGTATTTATTATTTGTATTATTTCCGTCGAAAAACAAAGAGAATGTATAATTAAATATTTAATAAAATAATTTTAACTAATTTTTGGTATTTAGAAACTATTTCTTATATTTGTATAATATTATAAAATTAAGTTAAGAAACAATATTTCTATGAATTCACTATCGCAAACAACTTTTGTTGAGCTAATGACAAGCAAATTGACATTGGCAAAATCGGATTTTGACGAATTAAAAGTATATGGAGTACAGTTTGACAACCTTGTTTTGTTGGAAAAAAAACTTCAGGAGTATACCGAGTTGGAAGCCGATGAACACTACATGGTTATGTATAAAGAAAGCAACCATGAAAAACGTGCAATTAAAGCACGAATAATGAAAAATATTAAAGCTTTAAAACTAAATTTGCAACTAAAATTTGGTAAAGATACGGCTAAATCGATACTTTTTTATATTAAAGGTATTGCCACCGCAGGCGACAAAGAGCTTATAAATACCATAGAACGTGTGTTGGCTGAAATAAATATATTTGACGAAACCATTAAAAATTCGCCTTTTATTATTGGAATAGCAGCCGAACTTGCTGCCGACAAACCACTTTTTATAGCCAAAGCCGACGAAACAGAACGAAACAGAATGCTAAGAAAAGACAAAACTGAATACAGAAACGGCTTGAAAGATAAAATTTACAACGAAGTAACAACAGTTTGCGAAATTGGCAAAGCCATTTGGAAAACTCGTGATATGAAAAAAAAAATTGCCCAATATGATTGGACAAAAAGAACTTTTTGCGCTTTTGGATACCCTAAATATACCATTTAAGTATCTGGAACATGAGCCTATTCCTACGGTTGAAGCAGCTTTGGCAATTCGCGGACCGATAGAAGGCGTTTTTTGTAAGAACCTGTTTTTTAGAAATCATAAAGGCGACAAGCATTATTTGGTATGTTTCGACCATACCAAACAATTGCCTGTTAAAGATTTAGAGTTGAAACTAAAACAAGGAAAACTAAGCTTTGCATCGGAACAACGAATGGAGAAATACCTTGGGTTAAAACCGGGTTCAGTATCGGCTTTTGGGCTTATAAATGATAAAGACAAACATGTTAAGTTGTTTTTAGACAGTAGCTTAAAAGATTCAGGGCACGTATCGTTTCATCCAAATGACAACAGAGCAACGCTGATAGTGAGTTTTGCCGATTTAATGAAATTTCTTAACCATTTAAATGCGAATTACGAATTTATAGCCATATAATTCGATAAAAAGACTGCCAATGTAAAAAATCAGCTCTGACAAAGCTTTAAACTTTGTCAGAGCTAATAATCAGAAAGTTATAGTCGTTTTTTCAGCTCCTATCCTACTCTTCTTCCATAAGATTTATACGAAGTTTTTCGGCAAATTCGAGCTCGCCATACGTAACCGCCAACTCAATTAAGCGTTTAAGTGCAGATTGTTCATTTCTTTTTTCGTACTCTACCGATGGTGCAAACCTTCTGCCAATTTGCTTAAAATAAGCTAATTTTTCTCGCGTTGTATTCGCATAAGTTTCCGAATATTGTTTCGCCAAAGCGGTTTTTCCTACCGAGTACAATGCATCAATAATGGTTAAAGAGTTATAATCGAGCGGTATTTTATCAATCGGTAAACTTTTATCAAGAGCTTCAACTACTTCCCATGCTTTGTCTATTTCATTATTCGATGCTAACGCAATTATTAATTGTGCATACATTTCGCGCGCACTCATAATGTTCAGCACCCTAAAATTCTGATAATCGACAAAGGTTTTTTGACCTCCCAAGTTGCCCCAACCGAATTTCTCAACCACATTTTTATACATGCGTTCCGTATCAATATATCCGTACACTTCATCAGCAATTTTTTCCGATTTTATTGGCACAAACCTATAAGCAAAGCCTTCGAGTCGGAAATAATCGGTAAGCCCCAAATAGGTATCGGGTGCCGAACTGGATGCAAAATAAATTGGTCGTTTCCAATTATTTGAAGCAAGTATGTCGTAAACTGCCAAATCGCTTTTACTGAAATAGTTTTGTGAAACTTCCCACATAATGGCAGTATCCATTTTTGCCAACTCGTTTTTATTCAAGAATCCGGCATTGGCAACTTCGGTGCTGTCAATTTTGATTTTAATATTTTTAGTCGGGAAAAAACTATATGCCGAATTATCGGAAGCTTTAATTTTTGCCTGATCCGACTCTGAACCTACAAATTTTATTAAATCTTTAAGTTCAACAAATTCACTCAATTGGTTCATAATTATTACCACATCGCGGCTTCCTTGCCTATATTTTTCGGCAGGCAATACCATTTCAACCGGTTCCGAATTGTACTTTTTTTCGCGCATTTGGTTTATATACCAGTCGGTACCAAGCAAACTCAAATTTATTACTCTAACATCGGTTCTTATACCTTCAACCTCTTGGGCATACCACAAGGGGAATGTATCGTTATCGCCGTAGGTAAAAAGAATTGCATTTTGGTCGCACGATTCTAAATAATTTACCGCCATATCGCGTGCCGAATACCTGCCGGCACGGTTGTGGTCGTCGTAATTTTCAAAAGCCAGTACTACCGGAACCGACAAGCCTACCAACAATGCAATGGTAATAGCTAAACGTGGTTTAAGCCATTTCTGCAATAAATCGAACACAAAAAACACCCCCAAACCAATCCAAAAAGCGAAGGCATAAAACGAACCGGCATAGGCATAATCGCGTTCGCGGGCTTGAATAGGTGTTTGATTTAAATACACAACAATGGCTAAGCCTGTAAGAATAAACAACAACAACACCGTATAAAAATCGAATTTACGTTTCGAAAAATGAAAATAAGCTCCAAAAAAGCCCA
>JAIFNC010000098.1 GCA_020047935.1 Bacteroidota bacterium | reverse complement strand
AATATCTTTCATCGTCAATTAAATCCAACCCTTTAACCAACAATTCGTTTCGAACAATTGTATAATGTTTTTTCGGAATATTTGGTCCGGACGTATTAAATTTTTTCATTCCTTTGATATTTATTTTGCTCCAAATTTACAGATTTTTTTTGTATATTGTTTTTTCAATGTACATAAGTTAAAAACATCCCAACTCTTTTTTTCATCTGTTTTCCAAGCAGAAAAACTGAACTACGAATACCCAAAAGTACTAAACTTTTGCCTGAAAACAAAAACTATTCGCGAAGCTGAAACCGTTAGCCAAAGCAAAAAAGTTCCGAAATTTGGGTTTCGGAACTTTTTTCATGATTTGCTTAACAACAATGCATAGTTTATTTATTAATTTCAATTTCTTTTATTAAGTCAATTATTTTGTTATTACTAAACTGTGTTTTAAATTCAATTTTTACTTTGCCGTCAAAGAATTTTTCAGCATGTTTTATTTTATATTTTTCTTCATCTCTTAACCCTTCTTCGCTTTTTACATTTTTTGTTTCAACAATAAAATGTAGTTTTTGTTCGCCGTTTTCGAATTTTACCACATATGCAAAGTCTGGCGAATAGCTTTTGCCACCTGCAACCGGAATTTTAATTGAGTTTTTTGGTATTTTTGTGAATACAATTACCTCTTTAATGCTGGCTTGGATATTTGTTTTTTCTAACTCCGAATCGTAAAGCAACTCGTCTAACAAGTAATTTTTTGCAACAACTTCGTCCGAAAAAAGAATTCCGACATCCGAAGCCGAAATTTCTTGCAATACATTGCCTTTTGCATCGGTTAGTTTGGTTGGGTGAACATTATTTGAAACCTTTTTATAAGCTATGCTAAATTTATCAATAGCATTTGCCATTAAAAAATGGTCAAAGTTTTGTTTAATAATTCGAAGCGTTGTTTGATTCAAATAGTTGTTTATGTTTATGTCTGCATCAATTATTGACTGGTGCAAAGTTTTGATATTTATGTTCAGAATTTTTGAAAGTTCTTTCAGAAACTCGCTATATTTAATAGTCGAAATAGTAGTAGTTTTTCGACCATATACAGATTCATCCTCCTTTGCCACGGCAATATTATCCTTTATTTCGATGGTCGAAATTCGTTCGTTTATTCCTTCCTGTGCAAAATTCCCTTTTTGGGCTTTCAGAAAATCAGTAAACAGTATTTTAAATCCTATTTCGTTTTCGAATTGATACTCCAGAATCACTTTTTCGTTTAGTTTTTCCCAAAGGTCTTTCAGTTCATGGTATTTTTCGGTTCTAACCGTAATTTTCCTTTTAGTGTCGGTTGCTTTGCGGACTTTATTCGAATTTACGCCTTCAAAAATTAATGAAAAATTGCTTTTTATATACTCAAAACCACCTGGTTTAAAATCGTTATTTCGTTTTATTGCTCCTGCTTCATCTAGCTGTCCAAGTAAATTTTCTTCAGTAATATTGTATTTCTGAATAATTTGCTTAATCATGCCTTCATGCAGTTTTGTCGGTATTTCTTCAATTGAAATAGCGCCTGATTTCTGATTAATTTCTTTTACTAATTCATCAACAAACCTACTTTCTGTAAAATCAACAAAGTAGTTCAAAAAAAATTGTTCATCTTTTACACGATTGCCGTATTCATTTACAGGCAAACGCAAACCTCGCCCTACTTCTTGCAATTTCGATATTTCACTGCCACTGCTTCGTAACTTACATATTTGGAAAACATTGGGGTTGTCCCAGCCTTCGCGCAAGGTCCATTTCGAAAAAATAAAACGCCTTGGGTTTGCCAAATCAAGCATGGCTTGTTTGTCGTGCAAAATTTCGTTTATCTCTTTTTCAATAGCTTCGTCTTTTTCTGAATTATCTTTCGAAAAATATCCGGCGTGGGTTGCCGAAATATCGTTCAAGGTTTTTTCCAAATAAGCACAATACGAATCGTTTGTTTCGGTTTTTAGCAGCTCTTTTATTTCTGCTTCAATGTATTGCTCGGTAGTTTTGCGTATATAGCCTTCTTTGTTTCGGTATTCGTCAATATTGTCAATAAAAAAAAGCGTAAGCGGTTTTATTTTAACTTCTCTTGTAAGCAAAACTTTCTCTAGTTCAAAATGATGTTTTATTGCTTTTTGAATCATGGTTTCCTGCAACTTTTCGGCATACGAATAAGGATTTATTTTGTCGCCTTTTTTCATTTCCAATCCGTTCGACAGTACAACCATGTTTTTGTTTAAACTTTCAATAGTTAAATCGGTCATTTCGGAATGAACTTTTTTAAGGCTTTCTTTTTTTGAAACGTTTACCGTTCTTTTCGTTTCATTTTCCGTTAGCTCAAATGCGGCTTCAATTCCATCTGAATCAATGAATTTTACGATAGCATTTTTCCCGTTTTCAAATTCTGTAATATGCCCTATTATGCCTTTTACCAAGTTCCTGTTAAATGAATCGACAGCAGTTAGTTGATAAATTAAATTATGGTAATCTTTTATTTTAACTTTTTCTTTTTTCCCTGAAAGCAGATTTTTCACCTCAATCTCTTTCTCAGGAAAAGTAGCGCCGTATCGCAAAATAAATTGGGGTTTCATTTTCTGAATGTTATCCCAAGTTTTACTGCCTTGTCCAAACTTATGCGGTTCGTCAATTATTATAAAAGGTTTGGTAGCGCCTATGGCTTCGAACGGAATAGTGTATTGGTCGAAAAGACCTTTATCGAAGCTTCTTTGCATGGATTCTGAATTAATCATACCGGCATTTATAACCAGAACTTGAATGCTATTTTTTTCAAAGGTTCCCGAATTTACAAAACTTGTTACAGCCGGCGGTATAAACGATTTTTTGCTTTTGTTTATTTTCTGACTTTCAACAATGTGCAAATGAAGTGTTTTGCTGTATTGCTCCTTAAAATGCTCGCGGCTGCTGTCCGATTTCAAAAAATCGATGGTACCGGCTTTAATTGATAATGTAGGAACAACAACTATAAATTTGAAAATTCCGAAATGCTTATTGAGTTCAAAAATGGTTTTGGTGTAGGTATATGTTTTACCGGTTCCGGTTTCCATCATTATGTCAATAAGGTTGCTTTTGGGGCTAATTTTCTCGTTAATACCATTTATTAATTGTCTAGCTTTTATATTATTGCCGTATTGCCCGAAAGGTCGAGTAACGTTTTCGAATATATTGCCATGTTTTTCAATTATACTATACGCGGGATTAATAAAATTTTTATTTGTTTCGGATACCGAATGAACTTGCAAGTTTTCAAAAACTGCCAAGGTACTTTCTACTGCAATATCCTGATGCAATAAGTTCTTTTCGAAATTGAATGCTGCCATTTTAATACCTTGTTATAAAATCGATGTCGATATTTTTTTTGTTGGAATATGATTTTACGCTTTCCGAAAGTTCGCGCAAATTTTTACTGTCGAAATGATAACCGAATGCAATAATAGCTGTGGGATTAAATTTTGTATCCGAATCAATTTTCTCCAATAGCGTTTTAAGGTTTTCGGTAGTAAAACCTTTGTACATTAAATATAATTTCCCCTTGCCGTAATATGCAGTATAATTTCCCAAATCGGTTTTTTCTAAACTATAAGTTAATGCTATGCCGTCGTAAGTTTTCCACGTTATCAGCAAGGCGTTAAGGTCGTCGGTGGTTAGTTTACCCACATCAAACAAGGTTTGTGAACTATCGAACCGTTCTGCTTCAAAATCAAAATCGTCCCAAATTGGCATAGTTTCAAAAATTTTAAAACCAAAATCCTGAACTTGCAAGGCTTTTATTTCTGTGTTAAGCTGCTTTATAGTAGTGTCTTTGTCTTCCAAATTTAATTTTCCTGCCAACGATTTTAATTCAGCTTTTTTGGCTTCAATTTTTACGCCAATAGTTTCGTTTGACTTTTTTGCAGCTCTAAGCAATCGCTCTTTGGTTATTTCAAAAATAGTAGGTTCTGCGTTTAATTCTTCTTTTACAAATTCAAAAGCAATCTTGTTTTTTTTAGGGTCAATTGCTTCAGGAATTTGAACTAATATAAACTTTCGGTTGCCACCATCGTCGGCATTAAGTTGCATAACAGCATCTCCGGTTGTGCCGCTTCCGGCGAAGAAATCGAGGATTGAAATATCTTCATCATCTTCTGAGTTAATCAAATTTATTAAATGCTTAATTAATTCCACAGGTTTTGGATTGCTGAAAATACCTTTTTTAGGCTCAAATAATTGGTTGAAACTTTTTGTTCCAGATGCGTTTGTAAACTGATCAAGCCAAGCCTTTTCTACTTGATAAATATTATTATCGTTCTCAGGTTCGAAGTATACCTTTCTCTGTATTTTTCCATCTTCGTAATGTATAAATTGTTTATTATCTTTTTCAAATTTTTCCGGACTCCATAACCATCTTCCATCTTCACCATTTACCTTATTAGGCAAAAGAAATTCTTTATAAGATAAAGGTTCTTCTGTCGTTAGAGTTCCATTTTCAAAAACGTAAATTGGATAATACATCTTTGGTCGAGCTGAGCGAGTAGCATCTGAACCGGATGCTTGAAATTGGGCTAAAAGATAATCTCCAAGTTCATCTGAAAATGGAAAAGTTTTTTCACCTACATGTTTTTGCTTAAATACTAACTGTTTTTTTTGATAAATAAATACATAATCATTAAGCTTTCTTAATTCAGAATCAGAACGTGTTGCAGCCGAACCTGCTCCTGTTTTTCTTGGTGCCAATGCTATAAAATTTTCTTCCCCAAAAATTTCATCTAATAAAATTTGAAGTTGTGCCACTTCATTGTCATCAATGGAAACAAAAATAACTCCGTCGTCTTTTAGCAGTTGTTTTGCAATATAAAGGCGCGGGTACATAAAAGTAAGCCATGCCGAATGGCTGTTGCTTTTGCTTTGGGTAAAAGCTAAAATTCGTTTTGCTTTTTCTTCATCGAGCCCGGTAAGCTGTCGTAATTCTTGTACAGTAAACTTGCGGTCGTCGTTATATACAAAGCCGTCGCTGCCGGTGTTGTAGGGCGGGTCAATGTATATTAATTTAATTTTTTCGTAGTAGGCATTGGCAAGGTGTTTTAGTACCTCCAAGTTATCGCCTTTAATAAGCAGGTTTTCAGAGTTTGCGTTTTCGGGTTTGGCGTTGTGTACTGTTGCTTCTTTTAGCAGCGTTGTTGCCGAGTCGCTTGCCAACAAACGTGCATACGATTTTCCGAGCCAATCTAAACCGTAACTTTCAGTCGAGAAATTGATTTCCTTTTCGAAAAGGTTATTTTTGAATTTTTCTACTTGAAAATTGCCGTCTTTATCGAAACAATGCGGAAAATGCATTCGCAAGGTTTCCAAGTCGGTGTTCGGCGTTTTTATATTATTGGTTACTTTTTGTTCGCTGCTCATTATTTGTGCTTGTTATTATTTTTGTCAATTTAACTTTTTTTATTGTGCTGATTATTCCGTATATTTTATTTTTCAGCCTTAGATACTGTAAAAAATTTCAACTAATACTACTTTACGAAGTTAAATTTAAGCCTGTAAGGCTTTAAGCATTAGCATAGGGCAACGCCCTATGATTAAAACAATTATGACATTTAAGCCCTGTAAGGGCGACAGCATTTGCCTACGCCCTTACAGGGCTT
>JAIFNC010000013.1:2511-8157 GCA_020047935.1 Bacteroidota bacterium | reverse complement strand
CCGGTATCCCATTTTCCATTTTTATTGGTATCAACAATAGCTTTCAGAAAATAATCGCCGGGCATTACATTTTCAATGGTATATTTGCCATCTTTTGTTACAACCAACTCTTTAGCCGGCAAACCTTTGGCAGTATTTAAGTGAATAATGGTTTGGCTCTTAATATTTTTCAAATCCAAAATAAGTGTTCCGTAAAATTTCTTTGTTATCAATGAAAAACGTACTCCTGTACTATCGTTCACGTTGTCGTAAATATCGCGCACAGCCGCTGAATCTACTACTAATTTATACTTAGCTCCTTCGTTTAAGGCTACATTCACTTTAAATTTCCGATTGGCAGCAGATGTAGATTCGAGCGTAATTGGAATATTTTTTTCCGTTTTATCCTTTTCAACCAATTCCATTAAGCTTATAAGCGATTTGTCCATAATAGTTACCGGGCGATCGAAGCTTATGAATGGCTGTCTGCCAATATCGAGCATATTTGCGTTGCCGGTTTCAAAATAAACACCCAATGCACTTTTTTTATCCTCCTTTTTCTTTCTGTTACTCTGAATTTCAAGTAATTCGGCGAAATCGAAACCAAACAACAGTGTATCGGCAATTTCAATTTGCTTGTTGGCAGTATCTAAACCTAAATAATTGAATTTAATTTTAATGGTATCCAACTTATATACCAAACTATCGGTAATCCACCAAGTTACCGAATCGCGATTGATACTGTATTCTTCAGCCACCGTTTTTGCATTTTTGGTAAAATTCATTGGAATCAATTTATCGTTCTTACCCAACGAATTTTTAAAAATGAAACTCAACTTACCTTTTTCAGGTCGGGTAATTGATTCAACAAATTGCAAATCGCTTTTCTCGGTAAAAGCTCTAAGCCGAATGCTATCGGGAGTATACACTATTTTTTTTGAAGTAATTACCGTATCGCGGTACACGTATTTATCATTCACTTTGGTAGAATCGACAACCAAGGTATCGGTAGACGATTTCCATGAAGCTTTAGGCTCAAAGAACGAGGTAGAAAAAGCTATTGCACCATCGGCCAAATCGAGCTTTTTGTTCATATTGGCATCGGAAAGCGCAAAAATTTTGTATTTACCCGAAGCAATATTTCGAATGCTCCATTTACCGGTTTTATCGGTTGTAGTTATATAATCAGGTAAACTTTTTGCAGGAATAGAGTCGGTTAAATCTCTATAAATCATAACAAACATATTTTCCATAGGTTTTAATGTTTGCGAATCCCAAACATGTCCGTACACTTGCAAGGTGTCAATTTGATTTCCGGTAGCAACCACAAATTCGTAGTCTTTCAGAATATTTCCCTCGTTAAAATCGCTAATGGTATTAAAAAATTTCATCGAATAAGTAACATCTTTCCTAAACTCCTCCTCGAACTTTACCACCACTTTTTTACCGCGCATAGTAATATCCGGCTGCTTTTGCATAGGCGGCGAGGTCATAAAAAGTTGTTTTACTTCCTTCAATTGCACGTACTCGTTAAATTCTATTTCAATTTTATTTCCGGAAAAGTTGGTTGAAAACGCTTCGGGGCTCGATTTTACAACCACCGGCGGTTTGGTATCCTTTGGGCCGCCTTGTGGGTTGCCTATACTTGCGCATGCAACCAAAAAAGCTGTACCCGAAACCATTAACATTGCCAAAAGCAAATTTAAAGAATTTGTTTTATCCGATATTTTCATAATAAGCTGTATTCTGAATAAGGCGGTAAAGATATATTTTTAAATTTTGTATCGAAAATACCATTGTTTTTATTCTGAAAATATTTTTAAATTAAATTGCGCATGCATAGATTTTTTTCGAATTTAATGCGTTAATTTGCTAAGAAATTCAGACACGCCATAGACAATCAAAATAGTTTACCATGAAACCATTCAGCGCATTGAACAGAAACAAAAACCTCGAATATTTAGCTCAACAAACCGAACTCGATTTAATTATTATTGGCGGCGGTATTACAGGAGCCGGTATTGCACTCGATGCAAGTTTGCGCGGATTGAAGGTGGCACTTTTCGAAGCAGCCGATTTTGCCTCGGGCACCAGCAGCCGAAGCACCAAGCTTATACACGGCGGTTTGCGCTATTTGGCACAATTCGAAATAGGGCTGGTAGCATCTACAGGCAAAGAGCGGGCAGTGCTGTACAAAAATGCTCCGCATTTGGTATATCCGCAAAAAATGCTGCTCCCTATAATCGAAGGCGGTTCGATGAAAAAACTACCGGTGAAAGCAGCTTTAATGGTGTACGATTTTTTGGCAGGGGTAAACAAACCCGAACGAAACAAAATGCATTCGCTTGCTGAAGTTAAGCTAATGGAACCGCTTTTGAATAATAAGAAAATTCAATGCGCCCTCAGTTACTACGAATACAAATCGTCCGATTCGCGGTTGGTTATTGAAGCCTTAAAAAAAGCGTCGCAATTTGGTACTATAGCAGTAAACTATGCTAAAGTTACTGAATTTGTAAAGGAAAACGCAAAAATAACCGGCGTAAAAGTTACCGATACGCTAAGCAACCAAACCTACCAAATTAATGCAAAGTACACAGTAAACGCCGCCGGTGTTTGGACTGATGAAGTTAGAAAAACAGACAATCCAATATCGGGCAAAAAACTTTATATAACCAAAGGTATACACTTGGTAGTAAGCAAAGAAACCCTACCTATAAACCACGCAATTTATTTTGATACCGACGATAAACGAATGATGTTTGCTATTCCGAAAACCGATGTCGTTTATATAGGAACTACCGATACACCTTACACCGGAAATTTGAGCGAACCGGAAATCAATTCCTTCGATATAGATTATGTAATTCGAAATACCGAACGAATGTTTACCGGTGTAAAAATTACGCCCGACAAGGTAATTGGCAAATGGGCAGGCTTGCGACCGCTAATTTTTGAAGAAGGAAAATCGCCTTCGGAAATGTCGCGGCACGACGAAATTTTTATTTCCGATTCGGGTTTAATTTCAATAACCGGCGGAAAACTAACCGGCTACCGACTTATGGCTAAAAAAATTATCGATTTAATTGGCAAAAACATGCTTGCAACTACTAAACGTAATATAGGTAAATGCAAAACATTAAAACAAAAACTTTCGGGCGGCAATTTCAATAAAAAGGGAAATTACACCGATATGGTCGAATTTGCCGATGCAGCCTACGACGAAGCAAAACATGTAACTATAAAACCGGCGGAATTTAAACGACTGGTTTACCGCTATGGTTCCAACATAAGCAAAATAACCGAACATGCCTACGAATTATTTAATGAAACCGGTAATAGCGAAATGTCGTGGCTTTTGTCGGAATTACACTACACATTAAACCACGAAATGGTATTAACCGCCGACGATTTTTTAATTAGAAGAACCGAAATAAGCTTATTTGAACCTGAAAAAGCAGTAAAAATTAAAGAAACCGTTGAAAAAACAATTGCCGAATATTTTGCAAGCAAATAATCGGCAATTTCACAATTGTATAGTATTTGCGAATCAACCGCCGGCAAACGGAGGTAAATAAGCAATTTCATCGCCATCGGATAAGCTTACATTTTCGGCTACAATGGTTTTATTAATTGAAACACTGTATTTGTGCTTTGTTAGCAAAGGGTACAAATTGCAAAAATATTCCGTTAAATCGTTAATTTTTTGAAATTTATGATCGGTTATTTCATGTTCTTTTTTGCCTGTTATTTCGCCTAAAACACCAAAGAACAGCACTGTTGTTTTCATTTTATTGGTATTATGTAGTTTTATTTTTGTTGAAAATGCGCATCGCAAGTTCCGAATCTATCGTTATAAAAAAATTGTAATTAAACAATCCGCCGTTCAGATGGTAAAATGTTTCTACACCTGTTTTTAATAATCCGTAGCCTGCTAACTGCTTTGAAAAAGCAAATTTCGCATTTAGAATATCAAAATTTGAAGGCAAATTAAAATTAAGCATCGGATGCGAGTTGTAAATTCGTTCGCCTTTTGGGTGCCACCAATTATTGCCGCTTAATCCGGCTACTGAAACTTCGAATTGCTGGGTTTGCCAATTTATTTCTGCCAAATGGAAATAGCCGGGTGCTTGCTCATAATCATTCGAATATCCATTATAAGAATAGCTTACCGATAATTCATTCCGAGCCGTAACCTTCAACCCCGCAGAAAAATTATAATCGGTTTCCACCGGTAAACCGGTATTGTCAATTTGCCCACCTTTATGGTAAGCAGTAACAATTAAAGGTATTTCCAATTTAATATTCGAACTGTTGAACGTTTTATTTACATGCAATCCGCCAAAAATTTCTTCGCGGTATGGGTCACCCCAAAAGATAAATTTTTCCCAAACCGTAAAAAAATAAAGTCGAAAATTCGATTTTTGATACTTCAAACTTAATCCGTTTTCTGCCGGCACTAAATACCTTGTTTCGTTGGCGTAAAACATGGCAGGAAGCTTGACTTCGTTATAAATTGCCAAACTTCCGAACGTTAAAGTAAAATTAGGGTTAAATTTATGCCGAAGCTTTATGATTGGTACCATGGTCAACGAATCGTTTCGCCCAAAATATTGCACTGCCGATACTCCAAATTCATAAGTCGTTTTTTCTTTTGAAACTTCCAACACCGCATCCAATTTATTACCAAATAAGGTATAACCCGGGTCGCTTTCAATAAAATTTTCTACGTTTCGAAAATAATTTAACAAATTAGCTTTCAGCGCTATGCTGTCGGGCTGCAAGTTTTGCGCAGTTATTTTTTCGAAGAAAAAGAGAAAAAACGCAATTATATATACCGGTTTAAAACGAAATTTGTACCAAGTAGCCATTGTGTTTTCTTATATTAATAACGTTTTCGTAGTCGAAATACAAATATTGTCCTTTAATTCCGGTCAAAATTCCTTGTACCACCATTTCTTTATCGAAAGAAAGCGATTTAACTTTTTTGGGAAACTGTTGCACCGGATACTTAAATTCGAACTCCTGCGGTTCGTTGGTGCAATAGATTTGCAGCTCTGAAGGCAATTTTTCTTTGGCAATTTTCAACATTTCAGCCAAATTATTTGCGCCAATTTCGTTTTTAAGCATTTTTTGCCAATTTGTTTTATCAGTAAAATGGGCTTTTAATGCCACTTCAATAAGTCCTGCGGTATAGCGGTTTGGTGTTCGAGCCAACACGGCCGAAAAACTTGCTCCTTGGTCAATCCAGCGTGTTGGCATTTGCGTTTTTCGGGTTACTCCAACTTTAATTTCCGACGAAACTGCCAGATATACAATATGTTCTTGCAAACAATGTGTTTGTGCATATTCCATATCGCGCGCAATTCCCAAATGTGCTTGGCACAATTCGGGGCGCAAAACACAAGGCTCGTTTTCGGGCGAATTCATAAAACACGGGTAGCAATAACCTTGTCCGAACGAAGTTTTAGTTTTTTTTCCGCAGCTTACACAATTTATAATTCCTTTAAATTGAAGCGAAAGTTGCTTACCCAATAAATCGTTCAACTTCAACTCGCCTTCCGAATGCATTAAATAATAAGTAATTGGCTCGGTATGCTCCGTGCGCATTTTATAGATATTTCCGGTATATTCCATGGTCTTTTGCTTTTTAGCAAAGGTAAAAATTTC
>JAIFNC010000013.1:1242-2464 GCA_020047935.1 Bacteroidota bacterium | reverse complement strand
GGTAGTTTTGAACCGGTAGTAGTAAAAGAAACTTTGATTTTTAAACTAACATTTAACCTTAAATACGATGAAAAAAGTTGTGAATGCAAACATTGGGCGCAAATCGTTTTTGTTAAACGAAGACGCCTACGGTAAATTAGATCGTTATTTGCGCGCAGTAGAACGCAATTGCGGTGCAGGTGAAGAAGTTCGCGAAATTTTGACCGATGTAGAAAACCGAATTGCAGAATTGCTTACCGACCGTAAAAATTCGAATGATGAACCTGTAAGCTTGGAAGACATTAATTACGTGATCGGCATATTAGGAAACCCGGAAGATTTTTCGGACGGAACAGCCAAAGAAACCGGCTACACGGAATACTACCGACGCTCGCGCCGAATGTATCGCGATACCGATAATGTAATGCTTGCCGGTGTAGCATCGGGCGTAGCTGCATACCTCGGAACCGACATAAGCGTAATGCGAATTTTATTTGCACTAAGTTTCTTTGTTTTCGGTCCGTTTTTGTACATTATACTCTGGATAGTGTTGCCGGCAGCCAAAACTACCGCTCAAAAACTTGAAATGCGCGGCGAACCCGTAACCATTGAAAATATTGAGCGCAGCGTAAAAGCTGAATACGAAAGAGTAAGAAGTAATATTGGTTTATAAAAAATATACGTTATGAAAATAGAAAATGCAAAAGCACAGATGCGCAAGGGCGTACTCGAATATTGTATTCTGAGTATTTTATCGGTGAAAGACTCTTATGCCTCGGATATTATAAGCCGCATGAAAGAATCGCAACTTATTGTGGTTGAAGGCACCTTATACCCGTTGCTAACCCGAGCAAAAAATGCCGGTCTGCTGGCATATCGCTGGGAAGAATCGACCCAAGGACCGCCGCGCAAGTATTATATTTTAACCGAAACAGGTCGCAGCTTTATTTCGGAACTCGACAAATCGTGGTACGAACTGGTGGATGCAGTAAATTCAATCCGAAAAATTAATAATTAAGATAATTCAATTAACATCATGAAAAAGACATTCAAAATAAACATCAACGGTTCGGTTTTTACTATCGACGACGATGCCTTCGAAATGCTGAATAATTACATTGACCGATTAAAAAATAAATTCACGCAACGTTCGCAAGAAGCAGAAGTTGTAACCGATATTGAAGCCAGAATAGCCGAACTTTTTAAAGATAAATTGGTAAACGGCAAAGAAGTAATTACCCTT
>JAIFNC010000013.1:0-1205 GCA_020047935.1 Bacteroidota bacterium | reverse complement strand
TTCCGTGACCCCGACGATAGAGTACTGGGTGGAGTAAGTGCCGGTATTTCGCACTATTTTGGCATCGACCCAATTATAATTCGTGTAATATTTGCGGTAAGTTTCTTTGTTTTCGGTAGCGGTTTCTTAATTTACATTATTATGTGGGCAGTAATTCCGGAAGCTCGCACTACCTCTGAAAAGTTGGAAATGAAAGGAGAACCGGTAAATGTAAAAAACATCGAACGCTCGATAAAACACGAATACGAATCGGTTAAATCGAATTTTCAGAACATTAGAGGTTCGGAATTTGCCGGTCAAACAAGAGATATTACTCGTAAAACCGCCGGCGGAATAGTAACGTTACTTAGTTTTATTGCGCGAGTAATTGTAATATTTTTCGGCTTTATTGTAGTAGTTACCGGAGTGGCAATTCTATTTAGCCTTGCAGTAGGAATGCTTGCAGGTATAGGTTTGCTGCCGACTATTGGCGACCAAACTTTTAATGAAGTACCCGTGTTGTTAAGCCATGTATTCGACCGACAAGAAACCGACTTATTTCTTATCAGTTTAATTCTGCTAATTGGTTTACCGGTCTTGGGCTTGGTATATTGGGGTTTCAAACTTATTTTCAAATTTAAAGTAGAAGATAAAGTAATTGGTATTATTGGCTTAGTATCATGGATTATAGGCCTATTAATGGTTGTTTCAATTGGTTTATTTATGGCAGGCGAATTTAAAAATTCAGGAAATATAAACAACGAAACCGTGCTAAAAGGGCTAAGCTCCGATACACTGATTGTAAGTTCGTTTAAACCCGAAATGTTTACCCGCAACCACGAAGACGGAATTGGATTAAATTTCGAAGATTTTGCACTCATCATAAACGACAGCGCTTCGAACGTTTACATCAGACCCGAATTTACCATCGAAGAGTCGAAATCCGATTCGTTTATTTTAGAAGTTCGTTATCATTCGCAAGGAAATTCAATTGATTCAGCAAAAATTAATGCGCAATCAATTCAATACACGTTTAAACAAGAAGGCAATAAACTGATTTTAAATCCTTACGCTTCTTTTCCGAGTAATTTAAAATTCAGAGCACAAGAAGTAAAATTGGTACTAAAAGTGCCTATGAATAAAACGGTGTATTTGGATAAATCGGCATCGGAAGTAATACACGACATTTGGAACGTTCAGAACACTTGGGACGGCTACATGGTTGG
>JAIFNC010000070.1 GCA_020047935.1 Bacteroidota bacterium | reverse complement strand
ATACAAAATGTAATTTTATCATTTTCAATGGTTTCACTCAAAATTTCGGGTTTAATCTTACTTAAAACGTACGGACAATTTATAAGCTCGGCACTAACTTTTTGCTTAAGTTTAGAAACATTATACGCAACAGGAAAACTTACACTTAGCTGTACGCTAAAATTGTTTTTTTGTAGTTTGCTGCTGCTAAAACCGGATTCATTCAATTTTGCATACGACAAAATTTCTGTTTCTCCGTTGCTGTTTTCAACGCCTAAGTGCAACAAACCAACCGAACTTACTTTAGCCGGTTTTCCATTAATAAACACTTCGTTTCCGGTCCGGACACCGGTTTTTGCCCTAAAAACTAAGCCTGAAACAAAATCTTTAAGTACAAACCAAGTTAACAATGCCAATAAAACAATGGCACAAAAAGCTATAAAAATTTTATAGCCAACAGAATAGCCTTCGGTGTAATTAAAAAACCATGCCACCGTAATTAAATAAACCAACAACTCGGCCATTGGCAAAACCGAGTGTAGCAGTTGCACGTATTTTTGTCGAAAAACGAACTGTTTTTGCAAAAAATTTGCCAATCGGAAAATTACAAACAACAACAAAATAAAAAGTATAAATTGCAATATCATGGCTAAAAAATTTCTTTATCGTTCAAAATTTCAATAACATAATGGCTTAAATACGAATTTAATTCATATATTCCGCCTACACCTCGTTTTACAATTCCGGTTTGCACCAACAGCACAATCTGTTCCATTACAAGCTCAAACCGGTCAAGGTAAATTGCCTTTATTTTAGCATCGGTAAGTTGTTTGTGTAAAACCAACTGCGCCAGAAAAAGTAACCGTTCGGCATTTAGTTTCTCCAGTACCGTAATGTCAGGTTTTTCGGGCTTTATAAGTTCCAATCGGTTGTCGGGCATCCGGTTTATATGCTTAAGCCAAGCATTTATAGCAGCGGCGGGCATTCCGCCCGAAAACTCGAACACTGCATCAAAAAACAAGGCTTCTTGCCTTCGATTTCCGCCCGATTCGGTCAGGTACTCCGATTCAATTCGCATTCCGCCCGAATAATGTCGTTTAAAAATAAGTTCTTTTAAGTTGAAGGCATCCAACGGTTTGCAATGAATTATGCCGGAAAAATGTTCATTTACCGATTTAATGCTTTGTATTTTTCTGAAAGAAGGAAAATTGCAGTTTACAATAAACAAATGTTTTTTATTGTAATTTTCCAGCAGTTCAAAAATATAATCAAGCGCCTGAAAACCGTTTTCTGAACTTTGCCACCACAGTTCTAAATCGTTCAAAATAATAACGGTAGGCGAGGCGTATTGTGCCAGAATTGTTTCCACCTCGGCTTTTGAACTAAAGGCAATTTGAATTGCACTAACTACCGATTCACCGGTATGTGCTCCACCTTCCGGCGCATTAATTACAAATGTGCTTGAATTTGGCATGAATTCGGTCGCAATTTTTTTCGACAATTCGGTTTTGCCCGAACCCGGCATTCCGGTAATAAGTAACGCACCACCGCATTTATTAAAATTGCCCACCGTTTGAGCTGTCAACTCCATTTCGGTTTTCCGAGGAACCCAAAAAGTTGGAATAATTCGCGATTTATTATTGAAAAGCAATTGGTAATGGAATGGCGTAGTTGTATTTTCCTCAACTTCAACCGATTGCACTAAACTTTGTAATTCGAAACGCAAATTCAACCCGGTTGGCACTTCGGACAATTGCGCCATAAGCAATTTTGCTTTACTTTGAGCATAAATTAAATTGGTTAGCTGTATGTTGGCCAAATTTTCGGTGCTTTTCCACAACACTTGTGCTTTACTTAACAGTAAATTAGTTTGCCTTTTTCGATATTTGGCATGGTAAGGTTCGGTACGGCGAATTATTTCGTACGAATTTAGTTGGTTAAATACTCCTGCCACCAATTTTTGGGCGTGTGCAGTAACTTCCTCCGAAACATGAACGGTTGCCGTTTGCTTGGTTTCCAATGAATTAATACATGCTTGAATAAATTCGGCTACCGACGGAATGTTTTCTGCTTCGCCGGCAAGGTTGCGAATATTAAACTTAAGCAAATTTATTTGCTCCTTTATACTGCGAGTCCAAGTATCGTAATTTGCTGAAAGTTTGGCCAATTGAGTTAACATAGGCTCGCTGAAACGGCTTTCAATTTCTAACTGTATAAGCTTTCGGTACGGAACATCGAGGGTTTCAAAATTGGCAAATGAATTTTTAGCTCGTTCGCTGATATTTTTAAAATTAAGTGCCTCAACAATTTCGGGCAGTTGGGCATACAAATCGAGCAAATCGTTTTCGAATTTGGTTTTTCGTAAGCTTACCTCGGGCAAAATATCCGAAATTTGCAGGTTGTAAAAAGCATCATCGGGAACCAAATTGCCAGCAAATACCTGGTGCAGTTTTTTGAGCATTTCGGTAAGTCGGCTGTTGTTTTGTAACTCAATTTGCAGCAATTCTGCCTGAAATGCATTATAAAACAATTTGGTTACTTTTTGCTTGGTTTCAATATTCAAAATTTCAATATAACTTGTATTTGCAACGGCTTGCAAATTCACTTTCCATTTGCCGGCAAAGTTTTGCAATTCAACCGTTTGCAGTTCGTCGGGCTTTTGCAAGCTTTTATTCACTTTTCCGGAAACGAAGAAACTATGTGCTGTTATAGCTGTTTGCCTTGAATTCCATTGCATTTTAAATTGCAACTCACTAAAAAACTTATCTAATTTTTGCTGCAAAGCAGCTCTATGCAGTTCAATTTCAGCAAATACTTCTGCCGGCTTTTTCGAAGGATAATTTTGATGAAATTTATCGTGCTTATGTATAATTTCAATAATATCGGTAATTATTGCTGCCGAATCGGTACCAAAGTCGGTTAGCACATTGCGTAACCTTCGGTTATTTTCGTTTACAATAATAGGTTGTATATAGTTAACTTTTTCGCCCTTAAACAATAGTTTAATCCGATTAAACAAATTTTGCGTAAAAGTTCCGGCTGCCGGATTTTCAAGGTTGTTTTGTTGTAAGGTTTCAATATAAAGCTTTTCAAACTCTTCGGCCGCAAATTCGGTTTGTTGCAAATGAAATTTTATGCCTTGAACTAAATTCTCGGCATAATTTTTAATATGTTTTGCGGCAAAAATATCGAAAACTTGCTTGGAGGCATTCAGAAATTGCGCATAAGCTAATTCGTCGGCAGGTTCCTTTAGTTCAAAACTTTCCTTAACCTCGTCGAAATAGCTGTTCCAAAATTTTCGCTGATGCGAATGTATTTCGCTGAATAAGCGAACATAACTATTCTTACTTATACCAACTAATTTGCTGTCAATTTGTTGAAGCAAACTGTTTAGTACATCATTTGCTAATGTTGGAAGTTCTGCTATTTCCTGCACTTCTGCCGTAACTTCGCGAATAGCACTCGCATTTAATTGTTCATAAACCGAAATATTTGTATAATTTTCGGAAGCTGAAACCCATGCAATTTCGGGTTTAACGGTTTGCGCCAATTCAAGCAGTTGCATACGTTCGCTTTCAACCGAAATGTCGGGCAGTTCGAGCAATACCAAATTCGATTCGGCCGATTGAATTTCGACCAATTGCATAAGGCTTTTTTCGGTTTTATTGCCGGCAATAATTTCAACTTTAGCATCGGCTTGCTGAAACTCATTCAGCTCGAATAATTTGAACAATTTTGGTTCAATTTCCGGCGAATTATTAACAAGCATAAGTCTGACTTCGGCGCCGGAATAAGGCGCTTGCTGCTTAAGTTGCAATGCCATATGCAACGCAAATGTGGCATTTGCACCCGAACCATTCCACCAAATATCAATTCGGTTTTGGGTATTTTTCGGTTTGTTATACGCATAATTAAATACAATACCGCTTAACTTATAAATTTTCATTCGCTCGAAAACAGAAAGTAAACTTAGCAATTTTTCGTCGGTTTTTGGCAACCCAAGCATAACGGTATTGGGCTGCAAATTGCCAAAACCGTAGGTACCGCAAACCGCCTGTATACCTTCATAAATATTGGTACTATAAATGGTTTTATTGAAAACCGTGTCGGCAGTTGTTTGCTCGAAGGCTTGTTTTTCGGCTAAAAAATTGGGCGAATCGGATATTTCGATATTGGTAAGCAAACCGCTATGGTTGGTAAGTAACTTTGCAAAGTTTTGTAAATTAGGTCGATTACGCACATTGCCGCCAAACAAAAGCAAATTAATTTGGTTGGCATAACTTGCCGAACTATTTAAATTTTCGATGGTTTTTTTAACCAATTTCAGTTTAAAACTTGCTTGCAACGAATTGCCCTCGGTTGCCGGCTCATATCGTTTCAATACAAAAAATAAGACCGCCAACAAGGAAAAAACAAACGCTAAAATTATAATATTAAGCTTTATAAGCACAATTAGCGCTAACGTTGCACCAATGGAACTTAACAAAAGCGATGGTTTAATTCCGTTTGCCGGTTTAAACCCTGCCCATGCTGCCCAAAATGCCACTAAATTTACAAGAGCAAAACCGGTAAGCACCAAACAACTAACTATTTGCGCAAGCAAATCGAAATTGCCTATAGCAACTCCAATTGCCGCTAAAAATAAAATTGCAGAACTTGATTTGCCTACGCCGCGCATTTTATTTTGTTTCGAAGCAAAACCCTTTGGCGCCAATTTTTCGTTGCCTAAATTACTAAGCTGCTTAGTGGCATTGCCCAGCAAATTAAGCACTTGCCAAATAATTGCACTCCATAACCCTATAGGTAGCAACACCGGCACCGCAGCCGCATTTAGCAACACTTGCGGGTCGAAAAAAATAAGTCCGGAATTGGCTGCCAAAGTAAAAAATAGCGTAAAAACCAAATAAACAGCTAAGCCGCAAGCGGCAGAAATAAGCACTGTTAACGGTAGCCCGATTTTTTGCGTTCGATTGCTTTGTTGCCATGCAAAAATTCGTTCGAAACCCAACACTGCCGGCAAAAAAACACCTAAAACACTAATGAAATGTTCAATTCCTGCTGTAGGTTTAGCCGAAAAAGCTTCGGTATGGTAATCGAAATTTCCAAATAGAATTGAACCAATTGCCAAGCTAAGCAAAAGCAGCACCAAGTTGCGCAACTTATTGCTTAAACCTAATGCCGATTTTCGGAATAGAAAAACAACAAACAACATTGAAAATCCTGTAATACGGAGCGAATTGGCTGAAAACTCGAAATTAAAATAGCGTACAAAACTTTCGGCAAAACCGGTTACAAAAAGGCTAATTCCGGAAGCTAACACGAATATAATCAAGTAACTGAGCCCACCACCAACAGAAAAACCCAAATTTTCGATAAGTGCTGAGTTTGAATTTCCTTTTTGCTGCGAATTTTTGCTTGTAATAGAAATGGCTCCGTGCCCGGCAGTAAATGCCATAAAAAACGCCAATAAAACAACACCGATTATTGAAAAAAGTTGGTTTTGCCCCACCAATAGCGGAAAACGGAGAAAAAGTACCACGCTTGCAACCCCAATTATATACGGAAGAAAAATGCCTGAAATAATTCCGAAATCTTTGTCTTTATGCATTTTAGGCTATATTTTATTTAATTTTTACTACGAATTTACAAGAAGTAAAAATACACTTTTTTTTG
>JAIFNC010000063.1 GCA_020047935.1 Bacteroidota bacterium | reverse complement strand
CTTTGTTATATGCATCGAGCACCCTTTGCGGCGTATAGCCCAAATCGGCCAGCACAATATCGGGTCGGTTAAACTTTAAGTCGAATTGCTCGAACGAGTACAAATCTTCGTCAATAGTAAATGCCACATTATGCATGGCGCCGGTACTGGAAAAATAATAATTTTCGGGATGAATAAAAATGAAATCGTTATCGTTAAAAGAAGCCAAGCTCAGTTTTTGCGCACCAGTTTTAGTATCGCGAAAAATAACCAAACCATCGTAGCTGGCAGTTGCAAAATAGCCATATTCGGTATTAAATTTAATGTCGGAAATATAGCCCGTGTGCCCGCTCGAAACGCTGTACAATAGTTCTCCTGTTTCAGCTTTATGCATATAAAGCATTCCATCTACATCGCTGGAAATGACCAAACTGTCCGGTTCATTGAATGAAAGTGGTTTATTTCCCTTTAATTCGTATGCCTTTTTTTTAGTTTCAATATTCCAAACTTCAATTATTTGTTTTACCTCGTTTACTGTGTAAACCAGTTTATTGTCGGGACTAATTCCGCTGAAATTTACGAAAGTATCTACCGGGAAATTAAACAATTCTTCGCCTGTTAAACTCCTAAATAGCTTGCAAGCATTATCGGATTTTTCTTTAAAAACAATACCTGCCAACAAACTGCCATCGTTGCTTAATTGCCGGTGAATAAGGTCTTGTCGTATTTTATAAAGTTTCGAATTGGGTTTAATTTTCTTCATATCGGCACTTAACACCGACAACCCCGGATTAACCGAAAAAACATACGGTTGCGGACTTTTAAATTTGAAAGTATTAAACAACGCTTTACGTTGTTGGTGGGTTTCGGCCAAATCGTACCAATGCACCATGGTATCGGTTAGTTCGAATTTCCGGTATTTATTGGTGGCATTTCCTTTTAGCAAGGTATATTTATTTAACAAACTGTCGGGGAAATATAAACCGTGTTCCCAAACCAACAAATCTTCGCGCGTTTCGGGGTATTTTTCGCCTTTTATCCCAATAAGGTAAAGGTTTGCTTTTACATACAATTTATCGCCTTCAAAATTTTTGTTGAACCCGGCAATTGAATAAGCCCATTCGTTTGTGCCTTTATAAAATTCACTTTCTGGTGCTTTGTTGGTTATAATTTTGCTTTGTGTAGCCAAATCCCAAAGTCGGAAAACACCGTTCGAATAGCCTAATGCCAGCGACTGTCCGTCGGCACTAAACTCAATAGCCTGAATACGAATACCGGTACCGGTAAGCACTTTAACCAATCGGCCTTTTTCCAAATTCCAAAGAATAATAAACCGGTCTTTACCGCTGCTTGCCAAGTATTTGCCGTCGGGGCTAATACTCACGGTTAACACATCGGAAAAATGCCCTTTCAGAATATTTTTTAAATGCCCGTTGCTTTGCCCAAACACATAAATAAGTCGGTTTTGGTTCGCGCCAACAAAAAAATCGTTATTCATATCAATTGAGCTAAACGACTGATTCAATCGGCTGGCAGCAATTCGGTAATTAGTCTGAAACAATTTTTTCTCTTGCACTATAAACCGTGCAACCTTTCCGTTTTTTCCGGCAGCAAATAAAAATTTATCGTCGGTCGAAAAGCGTAATTGGTTTGTTCGTATGCTATATCTACCGCCATCTTTGTCGGTTTCGGTATCGACTAAGGTAACGTGGTGCTCGCGCAAACCACCAAATGCCACCAATTTGGCATCGGAATTAAGGGCGACGGAATTGTAAAAATCGCGTGCCTTAGTTCCGTATTTTTTAATTACGTTCTGGGCTTTAATATCAATTAAGTACACATATTGGCTTCCACAAGCCAATATATCGGGGTTTTGGGCAAAATCGAGCGATTTTACGGGTGCACCGTTAAATCGGTACGCTTTAACCAATTGCCCCGAAGGATATTCCCAAACGCGCACCGTTCCGTCGTCGGAAGCACTGGCAATAAGCTTTTGCGTGGCATGAAACGATATTGCATTCACTTTTTGTGTATGCCCGCTTAAAATAACGAACTGCCGATTGGCTTTTACGTCCCACAGAATAATGTTATTATCGTTTCCGGCGGAAGCCAAAAATCGGCCGTCGGGGCTAAACTCAAGTGCATTTACTTGGTCGGAATGCCCGGTTTGTACGCTCAGTTTTTGTGCACTGCCAACCGAAGCAATTATAAGCAGTATTATTAGTAAACTTAAATGTTTCATTGCTGTTTTTATTTATTATTTAACAAGCTGTTTTTTTAGGTTGAAATTTTAGATATTAGCCAAAATAGGTGTTATTCAGGTTTCTGCAATTTTAAAATTTACCCAATTCCTTTACTTTGTTTTTGGTTGCTTTTGAGCTTAAATTTAAAGTAAATAAATCGAGCCTAACGGTAAAACCGTAGGTTGAATAAGAATCGTAGGTGGGATTTTCGTCTTTTTTCCAAATATCTATTCGACCAAAATTAGTACTATAATAAGCTTCGGCCGAAATGGTATGGTAACGCACACCAACACCTATGTTTGCTTTGGGCGAAAAACGTTTAAATGTTAGGGCTTCGCGCCTAATAAAACTGTTTCGATTCGAGCGCATACTATCGACATAATCGCCCACAACGGCAATATTTAGGCAAGTTAGCATTCCGGCCCCGGCATACACATACGGACGTAAAGTTTTTGTTGGCAGAAAAATATAACCTACATCCATGGTATTGCTTAAAAACCAATACCTGAATTTCATACTTTCATGTCCGGAAATACTTTTAAAAGCTGAAAAATAAGTAACTGTATCTACCGAATTTGAATATTCAACATTACTTTCATTGTAAAACAGTTGCATATCGGTTCGAACCATATAATTTTGTTTTGCTATATAAGTTGCGTGCAATGAGCCACTAATTTTAAGACTTTTATCGGGAGTTATGTTTTTTAGAACAATAATTTCATTTTCCATATTAGGGTAATACCACTTACCGTAGGAACCGTCGTTATTAATTTCTAAATTAATTTTAGACCCGCCGCCACCGATACCAAGGTTCAGAAATTGAGCATTGCAAATTTGAATTGCAAGAATAAAAAAGAATAGCAAAAATAACTTTTTCATCTGTGAATAATTGATTTTTTAATTGTCAAATGGAACTTCATGTTTGCTATTCTCATATATAGTGAGTGTTTTCGCAAACATGTTCGTTTCATAATAAGTGTTTTTAATGTTCGTAAAAAGAGCATTTAATCTGTAATGATTTATTTAATTCTATTCGCAATAAAATTCCCTTTTTTATTAAAAAAAAGTTCGTGGTAATTACCATCATAAAAATAAACCATTTTATAATAGTTTAACTTATTATCGATTTCAATGCTTAAAAGATAATCAAAAGACCATATATTGTTAAAACTTAAATATTTTGAAATTTTTGATACAACTGTAGCATCTGTCAAGGTTGTATAGTCATAATATCTATCCGTTCTTCCTATTAAATTTCCAACATTATCATAAATTGCAGAATAAACAAGTGCATCGTCGTATACGGTTTCATACACAAAATCGGTGTTGTTGGTTACAGGAAATAGAAATGCATTCCAATGTTGAATAGGAAGATTAAAATTCTGACCGCTTGCGCTTAAAATTTCCATAGGAAGCAAACCGCTTTGAATTTGAAAGTTATGCAGATATTCGAAACTGCCGCTCCTTAGATTTAATTTATAAAATAGCGTTTCACCACTTGTAATATTGATTTGATACATTAATTCGCCATTTACAGAACTGTTCAAGTAAATTTTATTCGGAATTGCTGCATCATAATAGCGATATATTATATCGAAACTAATTTCGGCAGGCAGTGTAGTAACCGGAGTACTCTTCTGAAAAACCTTTACCAAATTTAGGTCGAAATCGAGTATTAATGAAACTTTATTTTGTATTACTACGAAAAAATTAATCGTTTTTTCGTCTTCAACATAAACATCTAAGTACTCAATAGCATCGGTGCCAAATAATTGGCGGAGTTTACTTTTCATTTCCGACTCGATAGGAAATAATGGTTCGGTTGAAAAGACTCCTGTAAAATTAAAATTATGGTCTAAGGTTATTTGATAACCACCTGCGTAGGTAGTAAATCTATAAGTTGTATCGCCAGTGTAATAATCGATATGTTGATATCCTAGATCAATGCCCGTGCCAATCCGCCTAAAATAATCTTCTAGTCGGTTTATTTCGTCGCTAAGATACTCGCCCCCACTTTTAATTTCTCGTGCCGATAATATACCATTTGACGACATAAAATTTAGAACTATTTCATCAACTATAACTCTATAATTTTCAGTAAACTCATATTTCATTTCGGTAATTGTACTATTCGGAAAAAGTTTATTAACAGTCTCAAATATATTTACACGTATTGAGTCCTGAAAACCTTGAACATAAGCATAGAAACCGATATATTTGTAAATAGAATCAGGTTCGTTATTAGATATTTTCTTGAATTCTTTGTAAAAGTAATCTTGCCTTGGCAGCATGTCAAGATGGACATAATAATATTTATTGACATTACTGCCGGCGAGCTCAGCGTTTTTGGTATAACTATCCGTCATAATAGAAACGCCTTGTTGTCTGCAACTTACATCTTTGATTATTTCAAATGGTAAAAAATGTGCCGCCAGACAATATATATAATCGAAACCGTCGAGGTTAAATTTTGCTGTTGCCGTATTCCCTATTCTGTTAATTACTGCTTCGCTTACCAATTCCCAATTAGAAAGGTTCGTTTCGCCTTCAAAGGAAGTTTGCGCCAAACTATCCGATGAAATGCGTCCGCTGATAAGATAATACAACTCGTCGTTATTTAGTCCTTTAGTACTGTCGTTGCTTAAAGATTTAGTAATCCATTGCGGCACTTTTATTCTTAAAAGTTGGTAATCTTGCGTAGCATTTAAGCCACGGAAATTAATTTCCGCTTTAATTTGTTTTTTTGAATTAGATATAAAATTGGCATCCAATGCTTGCGCTCTAAAATATACAAATGCATTATTAGAATCGTTACCAATATACGATTGTCTGGCATATTCGCGCTTCGTAAGTTCTTCATTCAGCAACGGAAAATTATACGAATAAATTCTGACTAAAACCTTAGTTTGGTCAAAAGCAGCTTGCGGAAATGAAAGAGAACCGGTTCGATTGCTGGTATCGGCATCGTTGCCATAATTATCGTAAAAACGAATAACCGATGCGTTTTCTGATTTTACTATCGAATTATTGGTTTGTTCCTGCCAATCTTCGAAGTAATTGGTACAATTTGCAAATAAAAAAACAACAGATAGCACCCCCAAATAGATAGCCCGGCTTCTGAAATAGCGATAATGATTCATAATTTCAAGTTTTATTAAAATATATAGTATAATCAAACCATTCTTCATATCTTTTCTTTTACTTTAACTTTGTACGGTTACTAATAATTTCATTCGCTTATACAGGTTCCGTCAGCCCTAAATATAAGTGTAATGCCTATATGTTCAACTTTTGTATCGAAGAATATTCGGTAATGTTCCTGCGTTGTTTTTGCCGAGTTAACTATAATATGCTCAATATCCCAAATGGTTGAGTTAAGATAGTGTTTATCCAAATAGCTCTTTATGGTTTCGGGCAAGTTTTCTTTATTTAAATAATATCTTCGACCAATAATATTCCCGTCCATGTCGAACAGAACATACGTATC